>CAIVVZ010000406.1 GCA_903909505.1 uncultured Desulfobacteraceae bacterium | reverse complement strand
GGTCTCCTCTCCATTTGGCAACACCCAACGCAGCTTAGAGATTATGCGATTCGTAACTGCGCAACCGATGCTCGGGCATCTCCTCCACTAATGTCCGGAACGAGTCTTAGTTCCAGTGCCGTCACCCCGACGAGATCGACCGTGTAATCTTCAAACTCGCGCGTCATGCCCGGCGGACTGAAGTTATATTGCTGACGCACAATCTCCCGGTACGATTGACCGGCATCCGGCGACCACCGCAACACGAACTCTTGCGTGCGCGCCCAATGCCGGTCGCGCAGCCCGTAATAAACCAAACAGGCTTTCCGGTAATCGCTAATTTGCTATTTATTGTTGCCATTGTCGAATCTCCTTATTGCATTTATTTACAAATTGCATTCTTTGTGCCAGGTTTCAAACCCTCAGTGTCACGTCACCCATCGTTCTGATATTTATGAATAACTAGTTAATCAAGTATTCACAGAGCTTTCATTAAGAGTGGTATAAAAAGGGTCATATTTAATCGGCGGTCATATATGACTTTTTTTCGGCATCTTTGTTGTTTTGGGAGGCAAAAGACAATGGCAGAAAATTTATGATTTTTCGAATGTCGAGTTTACGCTTACGAGTATGAAAGGTCCTACGGTTGAGCCCAAGGAGACTGGCCTGATAATGGAAATGGTTGCTTGATTGACGTTCGTCGGAATCGCATCTTTTTTATTCAGACTGTACTACCGTCCATTCGGTTACGGATATTGTCAAACTCGGCCTCAACCGCTGTGAAGGCATTGATCACCGCAGGGTCAAATTGCCGCCCGGCGCCTTCCATGATGATCTCGCAGCATTTCTTGTGGGTGAAAGCAGGTTTATAAGGGCGTTTGGACCGCAATGCATCGTAAACGTCCGATACCGCCATAATCCGGGCGGATAGGGGGATATCCTCGCCCACCAGTCCGTCGGGGTAACCGCTACCATCCCACCTCTCATGGTGCGAACGCGCAATGGCGATTCCCATATTGAGAAAGGCATTTTTCGGATATTTGCTGCGCGCGGTTTGCAGGGTATTTGCCCCGATGATGGTGTGGGCCTTCATAATCTCGTACGCCTCCGGGGTGATCTTGCCCGGTTTCAGGAGGATGTTGTCCGGAATGCCGACCTTGCCGATGTCATGGAGGGGCGAAGCGTGATAAATGTTTTCAACAAAGGTGTCGTTAATGCTTTCCGCATAGCGGAGGTTCTCCCGCATTTTTTCGGCCAGAATTTTGCTAAAAGTCTGTGTGCGCTCGATGTGATGCCCCGTGTTATGATCCCGTGATTCCGCCAGCATTGACAGCGCGCGGATGGTGACCAGTTGAGAGTCGGAGATCTCCCGGACCTTTTCTTTCACCAGTTCTTCCAGATGGAGATTGTGCTTCTTCAATTCGAGCTGCAGCCTTTGCAGGCGAAGGTGAGTCTCCACGCGAGCGTAGACCTCCTCGAACTGGAACGGTTTGGTCACGTAATCCACCCCCCCCACGGAAAAGGCCTTCACTTTGTCCGCAGTCTCGCTCAGGGCGCTGATAAAGAGCACCGGGATCTCCTTGAGGGTTTTATCGGCCTTCAGGCGCTCGCATACCTCGAAACCGTTCATCTCCGGCATGTTGATGTCCAGCAAAATGAGAGCAGGCTGGCTCTTGGCGGCGGCGCGCAACGCCATTTTGCCATCGGGAAATGCCAGCACCCGATAGCCTTTGGCTTGCAGCATCTCCTGCAAAAGATTCAGATTGGCCGGCCTGTCGTCCACCACCATGATAGTTGTTCTTTCCGGTTTCCTATTCATTGTCAGTTCCTTTTTCATCCAGCCAGCGGCTGAGTTTTTCGTATTCGTAACGATTGGCCAGATCCTGCAGCACACGGGCAACATTGCTGTCAATTTTTTCCACCTGGGCGATCAACTCCGTCAAATGGGCTATGTCGCCTTCAGCCACGTCCTGCCGCATGGCCTGAATCAGCTCATTCGGCAGTGCGGCCAGTGATTCCGGCTTTAGGGGCGACGGTTCCGAATGGCCCTGGATTTTATCCACCTCATCGGCAAAGACATAGGGTAGCCCCAGACTTTTTCCCAGCACCTCAAAGAGTTCTTCCGGCCGGAAAGGTTTGCTCAAATAGGCGGACACACCTGTTACCAGGACATGTGCTTCCTGGTCTTTAAAGGCGCTGGCCGTCACAGCGATGACGGGGGTGGCGCGGCCCGCTTCCGTGGCCTTGATTCGTCGGGTGGCCTCGTAACCGTCCATGACCGGCATGCGCATATCCATGATCACCGCATGGGGCACCCAGCGTTCGAAGACATCTATGGCCTCGACGCCATTACTCGCCTCTGCGACCTCGAAGCCAACGGGCCGGAGCAGTTCGCACACAAGGGAGCGGTTTTCCGGCATGTCGTCCACGACCAGGATTCGAAACGGCCCGGCGCCGGGTTCTATGCCGACAACGCACCGCAATGCCGGTTTTTCCTGATCGGCAACACCATCGGCCGACGCTAACAGCACTTCGAACCGAAAACAACTGCCCTTGCCCACCTGGCTCGCGACCGTGAGCTTTCCGCCCATCATTTCAACAACACTTCGGCTGATGGCCAGCCCTAACCCGGTACCGCCAACCTTCAGCCCGGCTTCAGCCTGCTGAAAGGCACCGAAGAGGCGGCCCATGTCCTCATCGGAGATTCCCGGTCCGGTGTCTTCCACCTCGGCCTGCAGGCGCAGGGCTTCTTTGCCTCTCACGGTTTTTCCTTCGACCACCTCGGTACGCACCCGCACGGCAACTCCGCCTGTTTCCGTAAAATTGACCGCGTTTCCCATCAGATTGAGCAAGACCTGCCGCAGCTTGCCCTCGTCAGCGGTTACGTAGCGCGGCAAGCTTTCGTCCCTCTCCATAAGAAGCTGCAATTTCTTGGCATCGGCGCGGGGACGGAACGTCATCTCCAGGCCGTCCAGAAAGTTGTGCAGGCAGAAACTGGCTTCGTTGAGGGTAGCCCCCCCGGCCTCGATTTTGGACATGTCCAGGATGTCGTTGATCAGCTTCAGCAGGTGCGCCCCGCTGCGGCTGATGGTCCGGACATGTTCGGCCTGTCGGGGCGTGAGCGAGGGGTCGCGCTCCAGGACTTGGGCAAAACCCAGGATGGCGTTCAGGGGCGTGCGGATTTCGTGACTCATGTTGGCCACAAATGCGCTCTTGGCCCGGCTGGCTTCTTCGGCCGCTTGGCGAGCGATCCGATCTCGGTCTGCCTGCTTGTGTGCGGTGATATTTTGGAGTGTGATAACGATAAGCGCAATTTCCCCTTTTTCATTTCGCACGGGAACACAGGTATAACTGCCGTCCCATTCGAGATTGCTCATAATATTGTGCGAATGCGTCTCATAATCCCGGACGTAGTCGCCTCGAATAGCGCGAGACAGCGGCCACTCATCAAACGGCATGATCCGCCCGTCCGGATAGCAAAGTTCCCACTCGTTTCTGTATTGATCAATGTGCACAAGCTTATCGGCTGCCGAGGCAAAGCCGTGGAATCTCAGCGCAGCAGCGTTCATCCAGATATCGGCGCCCTGGCTGTCGCAAATAACCACTCCGAAATCCATGTTCTCAAGGGCCGCCGTCAACTTGGCGCGCTCTATCCGGATCGCATTATCCGCCCGCTTGCGCGCGGAGATATCACGGATGTTGCACTGGATCACCTTGCGTTGGTCCACGAGGTAAACATTGCTGACAAACTCCACGGCGATGGGCTTCCCATCGAGGGTTTCCAGCGGCAAATCATCGTAACGGATGTATTCGTTATCTTGCAGCGTCTTGAAAGCGTCCTTGGATGCGGCAATGTCTTTGAATACACCGAGTTCCCAGATATGTTGCCCGTATAAAGCGTCGTATGAATAACCGAGTAACTGCAACAGAAAAGGATTGACATCAACCACCTTGCCTGTATCGGCATCGAGAATCAAGATACCGTCTTTGGCTGATTCAAAAAGCCGTCGGTAGCGCTTCTCCGAATCTTGCAACGCATTTCCGGCACTCTCCTTTTTCAGCAATGTTTCTTCCAGCAGCACAATTCGTGTATTCAGTTCGTTGTTGGCGATACGAAGTTGGTTTTCGACATTTGTGTCTGACATAGTCACAACCTCCATAAATTTGTCTCCGGGCTACAATAATTAGATTGATCCGTATAAAAAGTGGAAAGTTCGAACTGATGCACGCGCAACTCGTGGAGCATTTGTCGTGCTTCTTCGGGCGGTAGGGCCGCGAGGTTTTTTAACGACAGGGCCGCTTTTTCCCGGACGATCTCTTCCGCCTGCCGGCGTATTTCGGTGGCGGAAGCACCGACGCCCAGGATGCTTTCTGGCTTCGTTTGCCTTTTCGCGGGATGTATTTTCTTCATAATCCTACTCTCACAAGTCGGTTCGTTATTTCTAACTTTTTTACTTCAACATCTCCTTGATCAGATCCGGAAGTTCCCGGGGCGGAGCCGGACTCATGGTCGTTGTTGGAAACCCGTTCACACCGCCGCTTTCAACCGTTTCGAAAAAAACGCAGCTCAGCGCGCAGGCGTTCCACCTCATTGAGGAGCTTCGACACGGTGTTGAGCCAGGCCAAATCGCTGCGGTGAACGGTTCGCAAGTGCTCCATCCGCCGTACGGTATAGATCGCGTCTTCCGTGAACTCCATCACCCCGTATGGTGGCTGAAAGACAGGTCGCACAAGGCCGGCCCGACAATAGATCAAAAAAGAACGGCGGGAGACACCCGCAAGATGAACGGCGGCATCGAGACTGTAAAAAAGGTTTGGCTCCGGCTGAAACAGCTCAAGAGCAAGTGACGATGGGAAATCCGGAGTAGTTTGCTCGCTCATGATGCCCTCCTCGGGTTGAATGTAGATATGGCGGCCAATGACTCCCACAGTTTTTTTTCCTCAGGCGTCAGATGCGACGGGACTTGGATGGACACAATGGCAAACAGGTTGCCGCGAGTTCCGCCGGTCGTGAGCAGACCCTTTCCCCGCAAACGAAACTGCCGTTCGGCCTTCGTGCCCGCCGGAATCTTCAAGGATACCGCTCCTTCAAGCGTGGGGATGTGGACACTGGCGCCCAGCACCGCTTCCCATGGAGACAGCACCAAATCATAATACAAATCGGCATCGCGCACACGGAAGTCGGGGTGCTTGGCGAATACGACCCTCAGATACAGGTTTCCCGAGTTGCCCCCGCCCATGCCTTCCTGTCCTTTGCCCGCAAGCCGGATGAGCTGTGCTTCCCGAACGCCGGGGGGAATTTTCACCCGCAAGGTCTGAATGGCGGATTGTCCTGCGCGCGGATCAGCACGCTGCAGCCTGATCATGCGCGTCGAACCTTGCAGGGCTTCGTCAAGCGTTACCAGGATGTCGCTCTCGATGTCATGGCCGTGTTGTGCGACTGTCTCGCCCCCCATCCCACGTTCTCCCGTTCGACTGAAATGGACAGAATCGTCGGATGCGCGACCATGACTGCTGAAGAACTGCTCGAAAAAAGCACTGAAGCCCGTCCCATCGAAATTAAATTCCGAAGCCTCTCCAGGACCTCCGTCAAATCCGCCTTCCTGCTGCGTTGTCTGCCGATCAGGACGGTTCCAGTCAACTCCCAATGCATCATACTTGCGCCGTTTGTCCGGATCGCCGAGGACTTCGTTGGCCTCGTTGATTTCCCTGAACTTGCCTTCAGCTTTGGCTTTGTCTTTCGCAACATCGGGATGAAATTTGCGGGCCAGCTTGCGGAACGCCTTCTTGATCTCCGCAGCGGTCGCATTTCGATCCACACCAAGGACCTGATAGTAGTCCTTGAATTCAACTGACATAAATGCCCTCCATGCGAAATTCTTCCCGCAATTCCCGCATAATCTTATTCGCATGGTTATCGTCGGCTGTACAGACTCCATTGATGTAATTTTCGGTCGTTCTACCGACAAAAGCGACATGACCTTTTTCATTCAGCCAGTCGGCAAATTCCTGTGAATAGGGTGAGTCAACAGCGATTTCAATTTTATGTCTCGTATCTTCTTTCATCATTCCCCCTTGTATCTATGCGCATTCATGCTGTCAACGAGCTGTGCTCGCTCATGTACTTCAAGTCATCAAACCATAACGATCTGAGATAAAAACAACATGGCTTTCTCTATGGCCATTTTCTCAATGACTGCAATGTCGGTAACATTTTTATTAACATATACGGAAACAACGGCGTCTTTATGCGGATCTTCTTCATCATCATGAAAGACAACAGATACAATCATGAATTGTTGAAGCGCAAATTCATTGTTCATATTTATTTCTTTGACGTAAGTCTTCACTGTTTTTATTCCCTTCGCAAGCGGTTTAAGCGGTAGGATTTCGTTACCCGTATCAATTGCCGGGCATATCGGATATGCCTGCTGCCAGCAGTGCGGCGAACTGTTCGGCAACCAGCGGTCGGCTGAAAAAGTAGCCCTGCCCCTCTTCGCAGTGACGCGCTTTCAGAAAGGCCAGTTGAGCCTGTTTCTCCACGCCTTCGGCGACCACCCGTTGATTGAGACTGTTGCCCATGGCGATTACGGCGCTGACGATGATACCATTGCCATTCGTGGAACCAATGCTCTGCACGAATGACCGATCGATTTTGAGAACATCGATCGGAAACCGGTTCAGATAACTCAAACTGGAATAGCCGGTGCCGAAATCGTCCACTGCCAGTTGCACCCCCATATTCTTGAGCTGCTGAAGTATCACGGTGCTGGACTCGGCATCGCACATCAATACACTTTCCGTAATTTCCAGTTGCAGGCAGCATGGCTCCAGCCCGGTTTCGGTCAAGATGGCGTGCACACCCTCAACGAAATCCTTGCTGCGGAATTCCAGTGCAGAGATATTGACTGCAATCGAACCCGGCTTCAGTCCTGCGTCTTTCCAGTGCTTGGCTTGCGCGCTCGCTTCCCGCAATACCCAGCGGCCGATCGGCACAATCAGGCTGCAATTTTCCGCTATCGACACGAAGCGATCGGGCATCACCACGCCCCACTTTGGATGCATCCAGCGCAGCAATGCCTCTGCGCCGGTAATCATGCCGGTATCCAAATTTACCTTGGGCTGGTAATGCATCACGAATTCCTGCCGCTCCAACGCATGCCGTAAATGGTTTTCAATGACTTGCCGCTTGACTGCGCGTATGTTCATTTCGTTCTTGAAGAACTGGTAGTTGTTGCGTCCTTTTTCCTTGGCGTGATACATTGCGGTATCCGCATTCTTGATCAGCGATTCCGCATTCTGGGCATCCGATGGATAAACACTGATGCCGATACTGGGAGTCACATGCAACTCGTGCTGGTCAATGAAATGCGACTCTGCCAGCGCAGCGATGATCTTTTCGGCGGTTAAGGTAGCGTCTTCCGCGTACTTGTCTTCGGTCACCAGTATCACAAATTCATCACCGCCCTGCCGGCTTACCGTGTCGGAACTGCGCACGCAAGCGCTTACGCGTTGCGCAACGGATTGCAGCAGTTTGTCGCCGATCGCATGTCCGAGCGAATCGTTGATGTGCTTGAAATTGTCCAGGTCCAGGAACAGCAAGGCGATATGCGTGCCGCGCCGTTTCGCCAAAGTGATCGCTTGAACGATACGATCGTTCAGCAGCACGCGGTTCGGTAACTTGGTCAGGAAATCGTGTTGGGCCAGATACGCCATTTTCAAGGCCATTTCCTGCGAGGCCGTGATATCGTGAAACACGATCACCGAACCGGTAATTTTTCCGT
>CAIVVZ010000405.1 GCA_903909505.1 uncultured Desulfobacteraceae bacterium | reverse complement strand
TCGCCTCAAAAGGCAGAAAACAGCGAAAAAGGGGGCAAACCCTTCGCGAGATGAACTTTTGGGCGTTATCAAAGAGCAGTTTCGTTATATGTATGGCTATTTTCAAGGTGTGATCTTTTGCGTTGCAAAAAAATGCAGCCGTACCAGCCAATTTACCCTTCAAGCGGGGTAATAAAATTTTGCGTTCCCATCACTTTTTGCGAGTGCATCAAGTATCTTTTGAGTTAACGATTTCGGGCGTGGAACTGAATCCTTTATTTATTGAGGTACTTTTTAAAAAATACCTCCATGGCACTATAAAAATCGAATCGATTTTCCTCATTATGGAAACCATGTCCCTCGTTATCTTTTATCATGTACTGAATCTCAACGCCACGTTTCCTCAAAGCATCGATCATCTGTTCGGATTCGTTTTTGTTCAATTACGTTTACCCTTCACTTTCATACATATGTTGCACTTGGACATATATAATCCTTGTTGTTAATTTTTGTATATTTCTTTTTTTCATAACGTGCCGAGGTTTCAGTGAAGTTATTATCTGATTTGTGCTTTGCACTGTTTGAGAAGCTCGGTTGTTTTTTCTTCTCCGAACTCGGATACCATCTGGCTCCAAAAGGGAGAATTCCGGATCTGATTCTGAAATTTATCAGTCACTTATTTGTCACGCATGACGTTAAAGATGATAACGGTGCCAGGGCCGTGATCAAAGCCAGCAAGGATGTGCCCTCCAGTTCACTCCAGAATCCATCGGACCCTGTCCCAGACACTCTTCAACCGGGTCGAACAGTGAATCCGAAGAGTCTTTAGCCAAAAAACTGAGCAAAAGAGTATCAATGTCCGGTTCCGTCTTAGCCAGCACTGCCATCATCTTGAGCCGCAAGCTCGCCGAATCCCCGTCGGGCGTCAGCAGCTCACGGAATGCCTGCATCCTTTTTGGCGCTTCATAAAACCCAACATGCTCCATGACAAGTTCGCGGAAATCGTACGGAAGGCCAACTTCCTGCAGGGCCAGGGAAGCCCGGTCAGCCTTGAACTCATGCCCCTGAAGGAGAAGATCGAGCAGCCAGTTTTCGATGTCTTTCGGGCTTTCGCTGGGGAAATACAGCAGATAATCGGGCGGGGCTTTCGCTGGAGCAGGCTCATGCTGACACTTCCTCCCCCACCAACAACCGATCCAGACTGCCAAGAAACGGTACTGCGCCAAAACGTCACTGCAGATAATGCTTGCACACTTCAAGATCTTTTCTAACCTTAGAAGAGCAGCCCCCGGTAATCGTTCGCCCCGAAGATCAGGGTCACCTTCTGGAAGGCGGTCACGATCGGGTCGAAGCCGTTGTAGCAGTGATACTCCATGTCCAGGGCGTAGGACCGTGTCGGTGATAATAGAATTAACAGGACCAGTTCCCAGCCGTAATTGATATAACCCAGTCCATTACGATGTTGACTAGACATTGCCAGCTCCCGGTCAGATCATTCCGACCATGATATTCCTTTTGAGCCCCTAAAATATGTTGCCATTTTGGCGTCACATTGTTACTCTTTCTGCAGGAGGTTGAACATGGCCCGAACTGTAGCTGAAGAAAGAATCCCGGCACGTATGCCTACCGCAGTTTATGAGCGAATCGTCGAGGCCGCCCAGACTGTTGGCTCGACTCTCAACCAGTTTCTCGTCCAGTCGGCACTGGAAAAGGCCGATGAAATTTTGGAAAGAGAACGGGTTATTTCCCTTTCATCGAAGGCGGCGAAGACTGTTTTCGACCTGATGGAAAATCCTCCAGAGCCGAACGAACGGCTGAAAAAGGCAATGAGTCGCCATGAGAAAACCCTGTGCCGGAAATAGTCCCTCTTTCACGTGAACATGACCGATCCGGATTTGACTGCGGCGTCCGGGAATTGGATAACTTTCTCAAGGCGACTGCCCGGCAGCATGGGGAAAAGGGAATCTCCCGAACTTTTGTTTTTATTGAGTCATCACCCGTTATCCTCGGTTACTTCACTCTCACGCTGTGTGAAGCCATGGCCAGCAGCATACCTGCAAAGTATGCGGGCAAGTATCCACGGCATGCACTTCCAGCGGTTCGACTCGGTCGCCTGGCTGTTTCACGCAAGGAACAGGGTAAAGGATATGGAGAACTCCTGTTGGCCGAAACCATACGCCGAACCGCTCTGATAGCCGAACAGACCGGCCTGATCGGCCTGTTTGTCGATGCCAAGAACGACTCCGCACGCGCGCTCTACGAACATTTCGGATTTGTCTCTCTTCCGGACAAAACCCTGCAACTTTTCCTGCCAATCAAAACTATCCGTTCCCTTTTCTAATCAATTAAAATTTCCCCTATTTTGGTGTAATCACCCGCTTTGTCAGGGACGGCCCGAACAGCCGCGCCAGCTGTTCCTAGGCCAGGGTATCGAACTCCTCGTAGCGCTTCGCCATGGTCTGTCACATGGCGGCTGAATCGAAGTTTCAAGCGCCTTCCGGAATTTATGAGTCTGCCGGCAAAGTAGATCAGCTCCTGGATGACCGTTTTTACTCTCCGGCGCTTGGCCTCATGGCGGATGATCCCTTTTGCATTGACCAGCGCAACCTGGCCGATGAAGCGCAGGATGTTGTACACCAAAGCGCCGCAGGCCATGACGAGTTGGTTGGTGGCAAATTTCCCTGATGGCAACCGTTCAAGATCCATGTCTGTTTTGATTTCGGCATGGTATTGTTCACAGAGGGCATGCCCCTTGTACAACTCAATGATCTCCTGATCGGGAAGCGTAAGGCTTGTCCACCATCCTTCAAGTTCGATCTCCGGTTCAAGAAGCATCTGCCCTTTTTTATCGGTGGATCGCTCGATAACCCGCATGACTCGGCGAAGGGTGACAGTTCTCTCAATCCCGTCGGCGTCGGTGAAGGCGTGTTTCTCCTTTACGCTGAATACCGAAACACGTTTGCCGGGACGAGGTGTGCTGATCTTCCCCTTTACCAAACCGTATGCTGCCCAAGCATGCTTATCCTGTTTACGGGGGTTCCACTTAATGATGTAGTCCACTCGCCGATGGCGGGAGAGTTCCGCCAGATTGGCAATGGCGTCAGGGGCTGAGTCGGCACGAAGCAAAAGTTTCTGTTTGCAGAACTGACGGACACGCGCAAGGGTTTCCTGTATGAAAGAGATGAAGCCGTTCTGGGGATGCTGCGAACCGGGCAGAAGGTGTTGGTTCACCATCCACCCTTCCTGACCGAGATAGGCGGGGAGGCTGAGATAGCCGTCTACCTGCCGATAGGTGCGCTCTACCTTCTCTTTCTTGCTCCCGGAATTGTCGAGAACAAATCCGTCGAGATCAAGAGGGATGTGACCGGTTGAGATGGCAGTCAGCGGGACTTTGGTTCTCTCGAAAAACTCGATGGAAACCCAGGAAACAGAAGCGAGAATCCGTTCGGCGAATTCATCCATCCGCTGCCGCATGGTGCCTTCCGATGGGATGTCCTTATTGTCGAGCGATTCCCGTAAAAAGTCGTCATCCCGGTACTGCTCGATGGCAACGAAATCGCTCTTGCCTTGCGCGAGAAGGGCACAGTAGCTCCTGATGATATCGATGCCGGCAATCAGGTCACCGGGGGCGTCCATGACTGCAAGGGTGGAAGAAAGAGACGTGAAACGGTTCAGGGCAAGCCCAACAAGGGCAAGGCCGGAGTGGGAAGTGTAGAACTCTTCGTCGGACTGTTCGATGATGAAACGCTTCATGAATTCACCTGCCGGGTGAGTTATTGTTACGTAGCAAAATAGCACAATTACCAAAGAACATCAAATAGTTACAGCAGATAAAATCAAATTACTGAACTCAGCTTCACGGAGTCAGGGATTTCATTGAACATAATTTATGCGCGTATTTGCTCAAAAGAACGTCGGGACATTATATCCTCCAAAACAACGACTTTATACGATTTTACAATAATGACACATGAGTATGATGTCTACGACTTTATACGGTTTTACAAAAATCTCACAATAGACAGCTACCCAGGGCAGAGAATAATCATTCCAGTTCGATCATTTCTGGTCAAATGAGGCGGCGAAGCAGAGTCTGAAATCGCGTAACTCAGACCGGTAATAGAATTCACGAAAGATTATGTCAGTGATTATCTGACAGCAATTAAAATATCAACAACCATGAAAATGAGGGCAATCGCTGTAAAAATAAATGGCCGGGAAAACCAGGCCATTTATTTCGTTGAATGGTGCACCAATTATGGTACGCTTTTGATATGGAACAGCCCAATTATATCCTTGCGGTGAATTTTTATCGCACCGATGCCGGAAATGAATCGGTACGGGACTGGCTTAAAGAACTTCCCCGTGACGACAAACGAATCATTGGCGAAGACATCAAAACAGTTCAGCTTGGCTGGCCTTTGGGTATCCCGCTTATCATAAAATGGCCAAGAAACTGTGGGAAGTCCGCTCATCCTTGCCGGATGGCATCGCACGGGTTTTCTTTACCGTCGATGAAAGCCAGATGATTCTGCTTCATGGATTCATCAAGATATCAAATAAGACACCACACAACGAGCTCAAAACCGCAACAGCAAGACTCGGTAACTATTGGAGGAAATAACAATGAACAATATTCATTCGAGATCGAACTTTGACGACTTTCTGAAAGAGGGTGGTTTACTGGCTGACGCTGAGGCCATGGGAATCAAGCGGGTTGTCGCGTATCAGATTGAACAAGAGATGCAGAAATCAAACCTTTCAAAGACTGCTCTTGCACACAAGATGCACACAAGTCGCTCCGCACTGGACAGATTGCTCGACCCCGGAAATGTTTCCGTAACATTACAGACACTCGAAAGGGCCGCTTCGGCACTTGGAAAACGATTGAAAGTTGAACTTGCCTGAAATTGCCCAGTCGGCACGACCGGGCCGAAAACCCGCCCGGTCAGCCTCAGCCCAGTTAATCGCTGACAAGAAGGAGATAAATATGAAATACAAAATATTGGGGATTTTAGTTTTGACGGTAATTGCCATACAATTCATACCATATGGCAAAGAGCACGTAAACCCTTCTATTTTCACACAACCTAAGTGGAACAGCCCGAAAACAAAAGAGCTTTTTTCCCGCGCTTGCGGCGATTGCCATAGCAACGAAACGAAGTGGCCCTGGTACAGCAGTATCGCACCAGCTTCCTGGTTAATTCAAAATGATGTCAATGAAGGTCGCGAGCATTTCAATGTTTCCATGTGGGGAGTCCAGAAAAAGAATAAAGATAATGAAGCGGCAGAAGAAGTAAAAAAAGGCGACATGCCGCTTTGGTTCTATTTGATTCCCCATCCAGAAGCCAGGTTGTCGTACAATGAAAAAAATGAATTGATAAATGGTCTTGTGGCAACATTTGGAACAAAAAGAGGAAAATAAGTTTGTAGATCGGGAAGAACAACACGAAACCCGGCATGATGATTCCAACCATCGGCACGACCGGCCCGTAAAGCCGTAGAAAAAATGAAGGGGCTACTCGTTCAAACCAATGGAAGGCTAAACATAGTTGATTTGGTGATTTGGAACCGATCAAATTGCACGAACTAATCAAGAGTCAATTTAATTGGTATCGCCAGCCATTGCAGAGTTTGAGCCATTTAGTCCTCCAAACTAATTAGAAAATGCCCAAAGGAAGGCTAAATTATGACAACACGCGGAATTACCAATACAGACCATGAGCTCTTGACACCCCATAACACCAGGTGTCTGTTCGTTCTGCCGTTTTCGACCGAACCGGCTTTGGCTAGGCGTTTCCTGGCACGCGACAGCGAGATGGTCAGCAACATCCGCTTCGGCAAGGTATTGGAGACGCTTGACAAGGTGGCCGAAAACACCGCTCTGGCCTATGTGCACCGCTTCTATCCAGATGCCGGGTAGTTACGGCCGCCGTGGACAACATCGTCATCCGGAATCCGGCCGAAATAAAGAACGACATGGTTCTGTGGTCTACACAGGCAAAACAACCATCACCGTTCAGTCGGACATCGTGCGCTGTTTCAACCGCACATGCGATATCAAGGCGCTTTCGAACTCCTGTTTGTTTACCTTCAGGAACGTGGATGCCAACATGCAGCCGCAACCGGTGCCGTTCATCTATCCGGTCACCTATGCCGAAGATGCTAGATTTTTGAATGCCTTTCGCCAAAGGCTGGATTGAGTCTGACGGGTGGCTGTGGAGTCTGGAGTGGGCAAGGTTGACAAGGGGGAACTCATCGATAACTGACAACCACATCGGAGAATGGATAGTGATTCAAACCGGTGGTCGGCGTAAATACGGGTAAAGGGCAGCTCAAAAAGCAACGGACTTGATTCTTGAAGCAGCGAGGGAATTTTTGCAGATAGTCCAGAAAGATAAAAACACCCGAGAAAAATGCGAAGGGCAGCTCTTGGGAATGAGGACGGCTCTGTATTATCTTGTGGAAAATGAAATTGTTTCGGCCATTGATGGAATGATTGAAGAACTTCATGTCCGTACTGACTTGGAAAATGACTTGGAGAGGGCAATACACGAAACGATAAATCTACGCACGCTTACCGTTCGTAAAATTCCGTTTCGTGTATTGTCCCCTTATGGTAAATATATAACGCTTAAAGCGGGAGATACGGTTGTCCCTATGGCTATTCGAGTGAATCCCGTTACTCTTTTCGGTATATGGGAAGCAAATGGCAATGGATTCACCATTCCAAATGCAGGGTTTTAATTTGCCAAGACAACGCTTCCTGCTGGAAATTATCAACTGGCGTTTATGCTGTACGTGTACGACCTGCGTATGGCACTGTCAGTCTCTGTCCCAGTGCAAGTGAGGAAGTAAGGGCTTACCAAGTGACTCTCTTGAAAATTACAGCATTATGCAGCATTCTGCTGCTTTTTAGTGTGGTGCTGCCAGTAGATGCCGCGAACGAAACGAACTGTTTTGGCGACAGCGCTACCGGCATGAAGTTCATATTTGTCAAAGGTGGCTGTTATATAATGGGGGACACTTTTGATGATTCCGATTTTGATAACTATAGGCAGGAAAAACCGGCACATGAAGTTTGCGTTGACGATTTTTGGATGGGCAAGTTCGAGGTAACCCAGGCCGAGTTCCAAAAAGTGATGGGTACCAACCCATCGTACTTTAAAAAAGACGGCACTGATTGCCCGGTGGAAAGGGTAAGCTGGAACGATGCCCGGAAGTTTGCCAAGAAACTTAGCCTGATGACCGGCAAGAGCTATCGACTGCCGACTGAGGCGGAATGGGAATACGCAGCTCGCGAAGGTGGAAAAAAGGTGCGATTCGGAACTGGTCGCGACATCGTCAGCGCCTCGACTGCCAATTTTGATGCAAGAGCGCTGGATATGGAGAAATATTCGGTGGGTGGTGAATTCCGAGATAAGACGGTCCGTGTGGGGAGTTTTGTCCCCAACAGCCTCGGACTTTATGATATGAGTGGCAATGTGTATGAATGGGTACAGGACTATTACGATGAGTGGTATTACAATAAAGGGCCACAAAAGGGGCCGTGGAAAAACCCGCAGGCGGTAATAACCGGCAAGGATTGCAATGACTGTCGCGTGTTGCGGGGCGGTTCGTGGAGGAACGCTCCAATATATCTGCGGGCGTCTTTCCGGGACGGATTAAACCCGGCCTCCAAGATCAATGACATCGGGTTTCGATTAGTGGTATCGCCCTAATGAACAACTAATTCAGCATTGTGGGTTAGTAGCCTCCTATGAAGTCCTGTTCGTATACTGCTTCCAGTATCCGAACCAATCCCGCCTGAACCAGCTTATCTTCCAAACCCGTTATCTTTAAGAAGTAAACGCCAAATATATTTTTCGTTCTCTTGGCCCATCAAACTCGCAGAAATGCCCTTGAAAAATCAGGGGCTCAGGTGGGTGAATGGTTCTGAAAAATGACACTTCATGCATTTTATGTTTGACTATATCATCCCTGTATTTAGTAACTAACGCCTGATATTCGTGCTGAATTGGCAAGAG
>CAIVVZ010000404.1 GCA_903909505.1 uncultured Desulfobacteraceae bacterium | reverse complement strand
CGGGCGCTGTCGGACGGCCAGTCCTGCCCCATGCGTTTGGCAATCTGTTTGAAGATCCACCAGTTGGGCTTGGCATCCCCCGGAGGGGGGCTGGCGGCTCTGACCCGGCTGACCCGGCGCTCGCTGCTTGCAAATGTTCCGTCATTTTCGCTCCAGGCAGCCGCCGGAAGGATCACATCCGCAAAGCGGGTGGTCTCGGTCTGAAAAATATCCTGGCACACGATAAACTCCGCGCTGGCCAGTTCATGCTCGACTTTTCGGATGTCCGGCTCGGTATTGGCCAGGTTTTCGCCAAATATATAAAACCCTTTGATGGCGCCGGTTACCAGGCCGTCCATCATCTGAGGAATCATCAGGCCGTTTTTATCGGGCAGATGATCGACGTTCCAGGCTTTTTCAAATTTGGCCCGGGCCGCCGGATCGATCACCTTCTGGTATCCGGGAAACACGTTGGGCAGGGCCCCCATGTCGCAGGCGCCCTGAACATTGTTCTGGCCCCGGAGCGGATTCACGCCGCCGCATTCCACGCCCATGTTTCCCAGCAGCATCTGCAGGTTGGCAGTGGATACCACGTTGTTTCTGCCGCAGGTGTGCTCGGTGATCCCCAGCGTATAGCACAGCATACAGGGTTTGGTCGCAGCCAGCCTGCGGGCGATGTCCCGAATCATGTCCGGGCTGACGCCACAGATTTTTGAAGCCTCCTCGGGTGGATAGGCCAGGACTTTTTCTTTCAGTTCCTTAAATCCGATGGTGCAGGAATCAACAAATTTTCGATCGTATAGGTCTTCCTCAATCAATACATACATGAGACTGTTTAAAAATGCGATGTCGCTTCCCACCTTGATTTGTGCGTGAACCTGGGCAAAATCCGCCAGTTTTTGTCTTCTGGGATCCACCAGAATGAGCTGAGCGCCATTCTGCACCGCATTTTTCAAAAATGTAGAGGCGACCGGATGGGCCTCGGTCATGTTGGAGCCGATCACCAGAAACATTTTGGCTTTGCCAAATTCCCTGAAAGAATTGGTCATCGCGCCTGAACCAAATGATGTCGCCAGTCCGGCGACAGTGGGCGCGTGTCAGGTACGTGCGCAGTGATCGATATTGTTGGTGCCGATCACTGCGCGGAAAAGCTTTTGCATGTTATAGGAATCTTCATTGATGCTTCGGGCGCAACTGACACCGGCAAGCGCATCCGGACCATGTTTGGCGATGATTTCCTTGAATTTTTGGGTTACCAGATCCAGGGCCTCATCCCAGGATGCTTCCCGGAACTGACCGTTTTCCTTGATCAGCGGCGTTTTAAGACGATCTTCGGAATAAATGAAATCAAATCCGTACCTTCCCTTGACGCACAATCGACCTTTATTGGGTTCAGCGTCCTCAACTCCGGTGACCTGGACAATCTTACCGTTCTTCACATGCAGCAATTGCTGGCATCCGACGCCGCAATAGGGGCAAGTGGTGCGGACTTTTGTCGTTTCCCACGACCGCCAGCGCAATGCGGATTTCTTCTCGAGCATGCCGCCCACGGGGCATACCTGCACGCACTCTCCGCATGAAACACATTTATCCCGGTTAAAGGTAAGCTGGGGTCCATCTTCGGTATCGTCAACGTCAATAGCGCCGATGCACTGTACTTCCTTGCAGGCATTGACACAACGCAGACATACAATACAGCGCTCCGGCCAGTGTTTGATAAAGGTTGTCTGATAGGATGGAATAAAATTTCGTTTGGGCGCCGGACAGTCGATGCTTGTTATATTGTATTCAAAAGTAAGATCCTGAAGCATGCATACACCGGCCTTGTCGCAAACCGGACAATCCAGCGGATGGTTGACCAAAATCAGCTTCAATGCTTCCTGCCTCAATCGAAAGAGCAGATCCGACTGGGTTGTGACAAGCATGCCATCCTCAACTGGCGTTGTGCACGCGGTCACGGGTTCGGATTCCCCGTCTACTTCTACAACGCACAGGCGGCAAGATCCGATTGGATTTAATCTTTCATGATAGCAGAGAGTTGGAATGGTAATGCCGGCATTTTTTGCCGCATCCAGAATTGTAAGGCCTTTGGGAGTGGTTACTTCCTTGTTGTCAATGGTCAGTCGAATCATATTCATAGCTCACTTTTTCTCCTTGAATCATTCAAGTGTTACACCTGAAAAAACGAATCCTTCGATATCATAATGACCCTTGCACCCATAAGCCGGTCACCGGCTCATGGGTTGCTATCGGCGGATCACGCCGTGGAGATTGATTCAGGCCGGTTAAACCGTCCCTATGGATTAGCCATTTCGATATGCCATGATTGACATATCGGAAAAAGTGTATTATCAGCTTGACGCAATACTGTCAATCACCAATAGATCAGAGGCAGAAACTTATTTTTACTTGTTTTTTTCGTTAGTTCGACAAAGTTGCACCCATTTTTAGCAGCATCCGATGATCGGCGATACACATAATAACAATGCTACGAAGCGATATTCAATAAAAACAAATATAAAAAAAATCATTCACTAAATTAAAAAAATAATCAGGTAAAATATTTGACATCCCATAATTTTTGTTATAGGGGTAACACACTTTTTTGAAATGAGTGCCAAGTTGATCTTTAAGATGAAAAGATACTGCAACATAAATATCAAGACAAAAGCAGATTGAACCTATGAACGAATATATTCCGGTATTGATAATGATGTTATTGGCTGTCGCAACATCCGTGGGGATGATTGTCGCAACCACTCTCATCGGGCCTAAAAAGAAATTTGCGGAGAAGATGGAGCCCTTTGAATGCGGCGAAAGTCCGATCGTATCGCCCAAACTGCGGTTTTCAATAAAATTTTATCTGATTGCGATTTTTTTTGTCATCTTTGATATTGAAGCGGTTTTTTTATACCCTTGGGCCGTGCTTTTTAGGGAACTGGGTTTATTCGGATTTGTGGAGATGATGGTATTCATTACCATTTTGGCGATCGGCTTGATATATGTTTGGAAGAGGGGAGCTCTGGAATGGGAATAATGGATGTATTGAATAAAAAGAAAGGGCACTCCCCCGATGTCAGCCCGTCTAATCCCGGAGACGACATCCGCTTACTGGGCGGCAGCGTCATTCTGACAAAGCTGGAAGCCATTAACAACTGGGGGAGAAAGTATTCCTTCTTTCAGTATCCGTTCGTCACGGCCTGTTGCGGCATGGAGTTCATGTCCGTGGCAGGCCCGAAATATGACCTGGACCGATTCGGCGCCGCGCTCCCACGGTTTTCCCCCAGGCAGGCCGACCTTCTGATGGTGGTGGGAACCATCAGCCACAAGCAAGCCCCCATACTGGTAAAGGTTTACAATCAGATGGCGGAACCCAAATGGGTGTTTGCATTTGGGGTATGTGCGGTATCGGGTGGGTTTTATGATAATTATGCGACCGTACAGGGAATCGATACCCTGATACCCGTAGATGTTTACGTTCCCGGATGTCCGCCACGGCCGGAGATGGTGATTGACGGACTGATCAGGCTGCAACAAAAGGTAATGGAAGGCAAATGGTCGGATTTCCCCAAAGGCGCGGCACCGGTCAGTAACATTGATGAATGAAATAATGAGATATTGATAATAGCTTTATGGAAGCGAATATAACGATAAATAAATTGAACAGCCGGTTTCCGGAATCGATCGTAGAGACGCATTCTTATCGCGGAGATGATACGGCGGTTGTCAGGAAGGAAGATCTCCTTGAAATCTGTCAATTTTTAAGGGACGACAAGGAACTTCAGTACAATTTCATGATGGACCTGACCGCCGTGGACTACCTGGGCAGGGAGCCCCGGTTCGAGGTCGTCTATCATCTCTATTCCCTAACGTTCAACCGGCGGTTCAGAATCAAGACCCGGGTTTCTGAAGCGGAGTGCAGCGTGGATTCCATTGTTTCCCTGTGGGTCAGCGCCGACTGGTTTGAACGCGAAGCTTACGATATGTATGGCATCATTTTCAAAGGGCATCCGGAGTTAAGAAGGATCCTGCTGTACGAGGACTTTCAAGGACACCCGCTTCGAAAAGATTATCCGATAAAGAAGAGACAGCCCTTAATCGGGCCAACCTGTTAATTTCTAATTGGTTATAGCCTAACTTATGTCTGATACAACAAAAGATCTGCATAGCGAATACATGGTGATCAACATGGGTCCATCGCATCCGGTGACCCATGGAACGGTAAAATTCCTGCTAACCCTTGAGGGGGAAACCATCATCGACATGAAAGTGGATATTGGTTACCTTCATCGAGGCTTTGAGAAGATGTGCGAGAACGGGACCTGGGAGCAGGTAATGCCCTATACCGACCGGCTCAATTATGTTTCTCCCCTGATCAATAATGTGGGGTATGCCCTGGCTGTGGAGAAACTCATCGGTATTGATGTTCCGGAACGGTGCAAATATATCCGGGTCATCGCCAGTGAACTGGCGCGCATATCCGATCATTATACGAATATTGCAGCCAGCGGACTGGAACTCGGCGCGTTTACGGCGTTTCTCTATTTTGTGGAAGCACGGGAATTGCTCTGGGACCTCATCGAAATGCTATGCGGCGCCCGCGTCACAGCCAATTACGTCCGGATTGGCGGCCTTAAAAATGATTTGCCCGATGGATTCAAGGCCAAAACCAAAGAAGTGTTTAAAACATGCCGCGAGCTGTGGGCCGATGTGGATAAACTCCTTACCAAAAACAGAATTTTCATTGACCGGGTCAGAAATGTGGGCATCATGCCCCCGGAAGATGCGATTGCCTGGGGCTTTACCGGACCCTGCCTCAGGGCATGCGGCATCCCTTATGATGTTCGCAAGTTTCATCCCTATCTTGTATACGATCAAATGGATTTTGAAATTCCTGTCGGCGAAAAAGGCGACAATTTTGACCGGTATCTGGTAAGGATGGAGGAAATCAATCAAAGCATGCGGATTGTGGAACAGGCACTGGATCAAATACCATCCGGACCCATAAACGTCAACATGCCGGAATACAGATGGCAATCCAAGGATGATATCAGCAATAGAATCGAGTCCTTGATATTTCATTTCAAGACCGTCACAGAAGGAATCAAGCCCCCTGCCGGCGAGATTTATTCGGCTGTTGAGGGGGCCAATGGCGAACTGGGTTTCTATTTGGTGAGCGATGGGAGCGGCAAACCCTATAAATGCAGGGTCAGGCCTCCCTGCTTTCCCCTTACCGCGGCCATGCCCAAGATGGTAAAAGGCGGGTTCATAGCGGATATCGTTCCTACTTTTGACATGATTAACATGATTGGTGGAGAATGCGATAGATAACCATGGTTGCTGATCTCATAGAATCTGTTGTCAAAATATTGTTCATATTCAGCGTCAACATCGGTTTTTTTTCACCCATTCTGGGATGGGTGGAAAGAAAACAAAGTGCGCTGATGCAAGACAGAGTCGGGGCAAATCGGGCGGATATATGCGGATTTACCCTCATCGGTCTTTTTCATCCCATTGCGGATGCCATCAAGGTGCTAACCAAAGAGGACTTTGTTCCGACTGGTGCGGACCGGCTGTTTCATACCCTTGCGCCGTTTATCAGCCTGACGCCTGCGATCATCGCCTTTGCCGTTATCCCTTTCGGCGGGCAATATGAACTCTTTGGTCACCGGGTCAACCTGATTGTTGCCGATCTGGATGTGGGGATTCTCTTCATATTCGCTTTCGCGTCCCTGGCCTCTTTCGGCGCGGTGTTGGGCGGATGGGCATCCAATAATAACTGGTCATTTCTCGGAGGCCTGCGCGCATCAGCCCAGATGCTTTCCTATGAAGTGGTCATGGGACTAAACATTATCGGCGTGATCATGGTGTATGGCACCCTTCGACTCAGCGAAATCGGCGCCATGCAAGTAAATTTTTTCAATTGGGGTATTTTTTTACAGCCGATCGGATTTGTCCTTTTCTTTACCTGCGCCATCGCAGAAAACAAGAGAGCGCCTTTTGACGTCGCCGAGGCGGAATCCGAACTCGTGGCAGGCTATTTCACCGAATACAGCGGGATGAAGTTTGTCATGTTCTGGATGGGAGAATTTCTTGAAATCGTGACCATCGCAGGACTTGTAACCACCATGTTTTTCGGCGCATGGCACCTGCCTTTTGTCAGCGACCGGATGCTTGTAGATTTCTTTGGTTTTGCAGGTCCCAATGGGGCGAGCATTCTGGCAATACTGGTGAACGTCGCCACTTTCTTTGCAAAAGTGATCTTTTTTATCTGGCTCCAAATGACGATTCGATGGACACTCCCCCGCTTTCGTTATGATCAGGTCATGAGACTCGGCTGGAAAATGTTTCTTCCGATTGCCCTCATCAATATATTTATAACCGGACTTGTGCTTTTGGCTAAATAATATGGCAGATCTTAATATTAGAAATAGTTACCCCATCATGGGCATATCCATTGAAAAATTGAAGCCCAAAAGAGTGCGGAAAAATATCGAACTGACCTTATGGGAAAGACTCTATATTTTTGAGATCATCAGGGGTATGCACATCACATCAATGCATTTTTTTATCAATTTGATCGGTTTTGTCTTGCCTCCAAAGGGTAAAAAAAGACGCATTATGACAGTCTATTATCCGGAAGAGAAACTGACGCTTCCGATTGCCTATCGCGGCAGGCCTGTTCTGGTCGCACGGGAGAATGGATCGGAGAAATGCGTGGCTTGCGGGCTTTGCGAAAAAATATGCCCAGCCTCCGCCATATCGATTGTTGCCGAAGAAAGAGAGAACGGCGAGCGATACCCGTCCAGTTATACGCTGGATATGTCCCGATGCGTGTACTGCGGCTACTGTGAAGAAGTCTGTCCCAAAGAGGCCATTGTCATGAGCGCGGAATATGAAGGGCTTGCCAAGCGAAACCGGAATAATTTGCGTTTTTCAAAAGAAAAACTTTTAAGATCGGAAAAAAGCGTCAAGGATCGTATTGAATATATCAGAGGGATATACGCCAAATGCAATTATTGATGTTCTATATACTCGGTTTGGGCGCGGTGCTTTCAGCGACTTTAATGGTAACCAACATCAGACCGGTAACCGCAGCCATGAATCTGATCATGACCATGTTTTTCCTGGCCGGGATATACGTGCTTCTGGATGCGCATTTAATCGCCGCCCTACAGATTATCGTCTATGCCGGAGCCATCATGGTTTTATTCCTGTTTGTGATTTTGCTCTTGAATGTCCATGAGAAAGAAGGGGAGACGGCCCGCCGGAAGGTCATGATTCAATTCGGCAGTATCGCGATCGTCGGCGCCCTCTTTATTGTCATGGCGAATCTGGCAGTGATAGAGCCTTCCCTTGTTAAAATCGGCGATGCGGCCTATCCATTCGGCACCACAAAGGCCGTGGGAAAATTGCTTTTCACCGATTTTCTACTGCCGTTTGAAATCGCCTCGTTCTTATTGCTCGCGGCCATTGTCAGCGCTGTCATCTTAGCAAAAAGGAGGATTGATGATTCGGAGTGAATCTAAAAATTCCGAATCATGAATAGTGATCTATGGTTTCATTGAACTCATACCTGATACTGGGGGCCATACTCTTTTCAATTGGCGCCGTAGGTGTATTTACAAGGCGAAACGTCTTGATTATCTACATGTGCATTGAATTGATGCTGAATGCCGTAAATCTGACGTTTATTGCATTTTCGAAATTTTTAAACGATATGAATGGCCATGTATTCGTGTTCATGATCATGACCGTTGCCGCAGCGGAAGCGGCGGTAGGACTTGCCATTATCATTTCGCTTTTCAGAAATAAAGCGACCATTTATGTGGACGATATTAATTTAAGTAAAGGTTGATGAAAACGTGCAGACGATTCTATCCATGAAACCCATGCTTGCGGTGTTGACGTCTCTTCTTGCCGTACCTTTGATTTTGGCCACGGGGGATAAACGCCCCAATCTGCGGGAATTTTGGTCGGTACTGGCCGGAGTTATCAAATTTTCCATTGTCATCTCCATGGCGCCTCTCATTTTCTCAGGCCATACCATTGAATATACACTGATCAGTTTTTACGAAGGAATCGATATCAAGTTCCGGGTCGATGCCCTCGGACTGATATTTGCCACCATCTCCTCCTTTCTGTGGATCGTGACTACATTTTACTCGATCGGTTATATGCGTTCCGGAAAGGAACACGCGCAGACAAGGTTCTATACCTGCTTTGCAATCAGTCTTTCCGCAACCGTCGGTGTTGCTTTCTCGGCAAACCTGATCACCCTTTTTGTCTTTTATGAAATCCTGAGCCTTGCCACCGTCCCCCTGGTCGGGCACAAAGAAACACCCGAGGCACAGGAAGGCGCCAAGAAGTATTTTCTGTATCTGCTTACCCTGTCCAAAACCCTGCTTCTGTCCGGGATCATCATCATTTATATCGTCGCCGGGACCACAGATTTTCAAAGCCACGGGCTTTTACAGCACATGCAGGGAACTCCGCTTCTTTTTGGAGCGTTTTTTCTCTTTCTGTTCGGTTTCGCCAAAGCCGCAATCATGCCGGTACATAACTGGCTGCCGTCCGCAATGGTCGCTCCGACTCCGGTCAGCGCTTTGCTGCATGCGGTTGCGGTAGTAAAAGTCGGTGTCTTCTCGATCCTTCGGGTTGTTTTTCATATCTACGGGATCGGCATGATGGGAAATCTCCATCTCGGCATCACAACAGCCTATATTGTCTCCTTTACCATCATCATGGGCTCCGTGATCGCCCTGTCAAAAGACAATCTTAAGGCCAGGCTCGCCTATTCAACCATCAGCCAGCTTTCATACGTTATTCTTGGCGCGGTGCTTTTAACCCCGGCCGGAATGGCCGGCGGCATCGTCCACATAGCCAACCACGCTTTTTCCAAAATCACGCTCTTTTTTTGCGCGGGATCTCTTTACACAGCGGCACACAAGACCGAGATCAGTCAACTGACCAATATCGGGAAAAAAATGCCCTGGACAATGACGGCTTTTTTTATTGCATCACTCAGTATGATCGGGGTACCGCCAGCGGCCGGATTTGTCAGCAAATGGTATCTGGCTTTGGGATCGATTGAGGCCCATCAAATCCCCATTCTTATGGTTCTGCTGGCAAGTACCATCCTGAATGCCGCATATTTCCTGCCGATCACCTACAAGGCTTTTTTCCAAAAAGAAGTCCTTTCGACGCATTTCCTGCCAGACCTTCAGGAGGGGGATCATCATCATGAAGAAATAAAAGAAAACCCGATGGTGGTCATACCGCTTGTCCTGACGGCCATTATCTCCTTAATTATAGGGATATTTCCGGTTTATTTTTTAACGCTTGCCCAGGAGGTCATCCGATGATCAAATCTCTCGTTGATTTTATCGGCAATCCGGACAATATCGGAAAATTGAAAAAAATAGGCTATGTGATGCTTGCGGCGGTTTTCATTTCGGATTTCTTTGTCCATCGCGACCACGCATACTACATTTGGGACAAAATACCAGGCTGGGGCGCATTTTACGGTTTCGTTTCCTGCGTTGTCATCATTCTGGTCTCTAAATTCATTGGTCATCAAGGCGGCATCATGAAGCGCGAGGATTATTACGATGATTGATTGGTTTCATCCATCAATATTCTTTATTTTGGGGGCATTTCTGATTCCTTTCCTGCGCGGGAAGGTCCAGCAGGTCTATCTGATGGCAATTCCCGTACTGGCCATAATTTCTGTTGCATTCATGTCCCAGGGAACCTTCTGGACTTACGGCTTCGCAAACACCCCCTTTGTTTTCGGCGCGGTCGACAAACTCAGCATTGTCTTCGGCTGGGTATTTACCATCGCCTCTCTGATCGGATTCGTGTATGCCCTGCATGTAAAAGATAACGGACAGCATATGGCCGCATTCCTTTACATCGGGGGATCTCTGGGGGTCACCTTCGCCGGGGATTATTTAACCCTGTTCGTGTTCTGGGAACTGATGGCTTTTGCTTCCGCCTATCTTATCTTTGCCAAACGGGAACAAAAAGCCATTGAAGCCGGATACCGGTACATTCTGGTCCACATTTTCGGCGGGGTCTGTTTATTGGGCGGTATCATGCTTCACTATGTCAGCACCCATTCGCTCGTTGTCGGACCCATGGTGAATGATGGCAGCCTGGCTTTTTATCTCATGCTGATCGGTGTTATCGTAAACGCCGCCGTGCCGCCGCTTCATGCCTGGCTGACGGATGCCTACCCGGAAGGGACGGTAACGGGTTCTGTCTTCATGTCCGCTTTCACCACCAAGACGGCCGTGTATGTGCTGGTACGGGTATTCCCCGGAACCGAACTTCTGGTCTGGATGGGAACCATCATGGCGCTCTACGGCGTTGTCTACGCGGTTCTTGAAAATGATTGCCGCAGACTTCTTGCCTATCATATCATCAGCCAGGTGGGGTACATGGTGGCGGGCGTCGGGATCGGTACGGAAATGTCCTTAAACGGCTCCGTATCCCATGCATTTGCGCATATTCTGTATAAGGGGCTGCTTTTCATGGGCGCGGGCGCGGTCATTGAAATGACCGGCAAGCGCAAACTGACTGAACTGGGAGGGCTTTACAAGACCATGCCGATCACCCTGTGCCTTTACATGATCGGCGGGTTTGCCATTTCGGCCTTCCCCTTGTTCAGCGGATTTGTCACCAAGTCGATGGTGGTCGCTGGCGCCAGTCATGATCATAGACCCTGGGTCGCCCTTTTACTGACAATGGCTTCGGCCGGTACATTTCTGCATACCGGCCTTAAACTGCCTTATTACATGTTCTTTGCAAAAGACTCGGGAATACGGACCAAGGAACCCCCGACAAATATGCTGATCGCCATGGGCATGGCGGCTTTCATGTGTATCGGTATCGGCGTGTTTCCCGGGCCTCTCTATCGTCTTCTGCCCTTTACGGTCGACTTCAACCCGTATACCGGAGATCATGTGACCAGCGCATTGGGTATCCTGATGTTTACCGGGCTTGGCTTTTTCATGCTGCTCAGAAAGCTGGATCCGGAACCCACCATCAGCGTTGACACGGACTGGGTGTATCGAAAAGGCAGCCGTGTGTTCATGTGGTTTGTCAATAAACCTATATCGATTTACGAAAACTATCTGAGCAACATATACGATACCTGGTTTACGAAATTCACCTTGTTTTTTTCAAGTTTTCTGGCAAGAATTTTCGATGTTCGCCTCATAGATGGATGCGTTAATGGTGTCGCTAATTTCTTCATGAACCTTGCCCAGACCATCCGAGTATCCGGCAGCGGTCTGGTGAGAAATTATGCGTTTACGATGCTTTTGGGAAGCGTCGTTATCCTTACTTATTTTTTATTCTCATGATAAGATCTCAAATATGATAAATGCTCTGCACTTTCCCATTTTATCCTTCATCACCTTCTTCCCGCTGGTGGGGATCTTGTTTATCTGTTTTTTGAAGGATGAACACCATGATTTGATCCGTTGGGTGGCCTTTCTGACGGCAGTGGTCTCCTTTGTTTTTTCTATTCCCCTGTATTTTCACTTTGATTCCAACACCTGGAATATGCAGTTTGTGGAATACATTCCCTGGGTCAAGGATTTTGGCATCAGTTATCATATGGGGATAGACGGCATCAGTCTGTTTCTCATTCTCCTGACCACTTTTCTATCCCCCCTGGCGATTCTTTCCACCTGGACAGCGGTCACCAAACAGGTCAAGGGGTATATGATATCCCTGCTGTTTCTTGAAGTCGGGATGCTCGGCGTATTCTGCGCATTGGATTTTTTCCTTTTTTATGTGTTCTGGGAAGTGATGCTGATTCCCATGTATTTTATCATCGGCATATGGGGAGGGCCCCGCAGGATATATGCTGCTGTAAAATTCTTCATATATACCATGAGCGGCAGCGTCCTGATGCTGATAGCGATTCTTTTCCTCTACTTCCGTCACTACAAGGAAACCGGGGAATATACCTTCAATATCCTGACCTATCATACACTCCAACTCCCCGCGAATGTTCAATTCTGGCTTTTTCTGGCCTTCTTTCTGGCATTTGCCATCAAAGTACCCATGTTTCCCTTTCACACCTGGTTGCCGGATGCCCACGTCGAAGCTCCGACAGCGGGCAGCGTAATCCTGGCCGGCGTTCTTTTGAAGATGGGCACCTATGGGTTTCTCCGTTTCAGCCTCCCGATTTTTCCGCAAGCAACCCTTAATGCCATTCCTTACATCATGGCGCTTGCAGTCATTGGTATCGTGTATGGCGCCCTGGTCTCCATTGCCCAGGATGACATCAAAAAACTGGTTGCCTATTCCAGCGTCAGCCACCTGGGCTACTGCATGCTGGGAATGTTCGCTCTGAACATGGAGGGGGTCAAGGGAAGCATCATCCAGATGGTCAATCATGGCTTAAGCACCGGCGCGCTCTTTCTTATCGTCGGCATGCTGTACGAGCGTCGGCATACCCGCCTGATTGCAGATTATGGCGGTATCATGAAAGTCATGCCCGTGTTTGCCTCGATATTTTTGCTGGTTGCCTTTTCATCGATGGGAGTTCCCGGACTGAACGGGTTTATTGGCGAACTGCTGATTCTGATCGGTGCGTTTAAGGCCAATATATGGTTTGCCTCCGTTGCCACACTTGGGCTGGTCTTTGGAGCCGTCTATCTTCTGTGGATGTACAAACGGGTGATGTATGGTGAAATCACCCATAAAGAGAATAAGCTGCTTAAAGACATGACCCGTCGGGAATATGCCTATCTGCTGCCCATTGTGTTTTTTATTGTCTGGATTGGATTATTTCCCAAGCCTTTTCTCGATAAAATGACCACCTCTGTTGAACATCTTTTACAAAAAGTAACCGACCAAAAAGCCCAGAATACCATGACAATCGAGGGGCAAAAAATCGCTGCGTTGAACCTGAATTATACGCTTCAAAACCGTGCGCTGTCCGGCCGCGAATAAAAAAAACGATGAATTATGGAACCAATGATGCCTACAATTAATCTGAGTGCCTTATACCCGGAAATCATTATCGCCCTTTTTGCATTAATTGTCTTACTTTTGCAGTCTTTTGCCAATATCAGCGGTAAAAAATATTTTGGTTATATCAGCCTTGTCGGTATCATAACCGCTATTTTTATCGTATTTTTTAAGCCCTCCCCCTTTGACTTTAAATCGGTCGAATATGCTTTTAACGGGCTGTGGGTGGTGGACAACTACTGCCGATTTTTTAAATTGATATTTCTTCTTGGCACGGGGCTTACAATCCTCATCTCCATAAAATATGTAGAAGATGAGGGGATTCAGAATGGAGAATACTTTGCGCTGATTCTGTTTGCAACGCTTGGCATGATGATCATGGCCAGCGGGACGGAGATGATGACCATATTTTTAGGTCTTGAATTAATGTCCATCTCCTTGTACGCATTGGCTGGATTTACCCGCACACGAATGATTTCCAATGAGGCGGCGCTGAAGTATTTTCTACTCGGCTCATTTGCCACCGGTTTTCTGCTTTATGGCATGGCCCTTTTGTATGGGGCCACTGGAACGACAAGCCTTAATGGAATTTCACAATTCCTGGCCAAAACCCATTTGCAGAGCCCCATGCCCATCCTGGGGATGGCGCTTCTGGTGATCGGATTTGGTTTCAAGATCGCCGCGGTTCCGTTTCATATGTGGGCGCCGGATGTATATCAAGGCGCACCCTCGCCGATCACTGCCTTTATGTCCGCCGGTCCCAAGGCTGCGGGATTCGCCGCTTTTGTCAGGGTTTTTGTGGAAGCGCTTCCCGCGTTGCACGGTGAATGG
>CAIVVZ010000403.1 GCA_903909505.1 uncultured Desulfobacteraceae bacterium | reverse complement strand
CGCAACATGCTCCTTGACAAGGGCTGTTTCGTGCGCGAGACCGAAGATGCCGGACAGAACATCATCGGCGCTTTGGGCAAAAGCAATCTGGATGTTGCGTTATTAAAAAGTTTGCCCGGAGTTGAAACCATTACACCCATTACCACACCCTTCAAGCTGGCCAGCAGGCAGTGGCATCCGGCGGACACGCTGGTGCCGATCGGGAATGTGCTGGTGGGAGGAGAGCGCATCGTGATCATCGCCGGTCCCTGCGCGGTTGAAAGCCGCGAGCAGGCGTTGATTATTGCCCGGGAAGTGAAGCGCTACGGAGCGGTGGTTTTCCGGGGCGGCGCTTTCAAGCCTCGGACATCCCCCTATTCGTTTCAGGGCCTGGAAGAAGAGGGTCTTAAGATTCTGGCCGAGGTGAGGGAGCGAACCGGTCTTCCGGTTGTCACCGAGATCACCTCGGTGGCCCAGGCTGATGTCATGATGAAATATGTGGATGCGGTGCAGGTCGGCGCCCGGAACATGCAGAATTTCGAGCTGCTGAAATGTGTGGGCCGGATGGGAAAAACCGTGGTGCTCAAACGGGGCCTGGCCTCCACCATTGAAGAATGGCTGATGTCGGCCGAGTATATCATGTCCGAGGGAAACGACCGGATCATTCTGTGCGAGCGTGGCATTCGCACCTTTGAACCCTATACCCGGAACACCCTGGATTTGTCGGCCATTCCCGTGCTTAAAAAACTCACCCATCTGCCGGTGCTGATCGATCCCAGCCATGCCACGGGTATTCGTGAAAAGGTCAGCCCCATGGCGCGAGCCGCCATTGCCGCGGGCGCCGACGCCTTGATGATCGAGGTTCACCATGATCCGGATCATGCTCTTTCCGATGGCCCCCAAAGCCTTTATCCCAAGCAATTCGGCCAGTTGACCCGCGATATCTATGTGATTGCCCCGGTTGTCGGGAAGCAACTCGATTTCGACTATCTGGATAAGGCAACCAGTGCTGCCAGATGGCAGGATGCCAACGGCCACAGCCCGCAGGCTATTGCATTTCTGGGCGAACTGGGCACCTTCAGCCATAAGGCCTGTCTGCAGTATTTTGGTGAGAAAATGGATCCGGCGCCAAAGCCGAATTTCCGTGCCATATTTGAAGCGGTCAAGTCCGGAGATGCGGCTTATGCTGTAATTCCCCTGGAGAACTCTCTTTCCGGAAGCATTCATGAAAACTACGATCTGCTGCTGGAATATGATCTGGAGATCGTGGGGGAAATCACCTTGCGCATCGTACACTATCTGATCGGCCGCCCGGGGAGCAGCCTGGAGGATATCCGCCGGGTTATTTCGGCAGGACCCGCGGTTCAACAGTGCCGGCAATTCCTGGACCGCTTCCCCGACTGGGAAATCGTTACGGTAAATGCCACGGCCAGCGCGGTTCGAGAGATCACCCGCGGTGAAGGGTCTTCGGTTGCGGCCATCGGCAGCAAGGAAGCCGCCGACCTTTACGGTATGGACGTTATCGAGGAGGGAATTGAAACCAATCCGATGAATTTCACCCGGTTTGCCGTGATTGCCGCCGCGCCCGCCAGTAAAAGAGCGGCCAGAAAATCGTCCCTGGTTTATTCGGTGGGCAACCAGCCCGGTGCGCTTTACGAAACCTTGAAGATCTTCCAGGAGAATCACATCAATCTGGTCAAGCTGGAATCCCGTCCGATCCACGGCAAACCCTGGCAGTACATGTTTTACGCGGATCTGGAAGCCGATGTTCGTTCAACCGAATTTTCATCGATTCTTGAAGACTTGAAATCCAAAACCGATTATTTAAAAGTTCTTGGTAGTTACTGATGGATTTGAACGAATTGGCGGTGCTATTCAGGCTTTTTGATAATCGGATGTTTCACGTGAAACAGGGGGCCATCAAGCCCGGCGAGCTTGATGGCCATAATTACGATCATAGATGATCCCATGGAATGTCCGGAAGATCTGTTTCGTGCTCCGCCACGTCCCGAACCGATTTTCCGGTTTCAAATGCTTTCTTAGCAATTTCGGCGGCCCGGTCATAGCCGATGATCGGCGCCAGAACCGTTGCCATATAGAGACTCTTGTCCACGTTTGCCCTGCAGACAGACGGATTGGCGCGCATGCCCGTGATGCATTTTTCGGCAAACACGGTAACGGATGCGGAAAGCAGGGAAATGGATTGCAGCAGATTGTATGCCATCACCGGCATCATGGCGTTCAACTGGAAATGACCACCCTGACCGCAGAGCATTATCGTTGTATCGTTTCCGATCACCTGGACCGCAACCTGCACCACCACTTCCGGAATAACGGGATTGATTTTCCCCGGCATGATGGAGGAACCGGGCTGAAGTTCGGGAAGATGGATTTCCCCCAGACCACAACGGGGGCCTGAGGCCAGCCACCGAATATCATTGGCGATTTTAATGAGGCTGACGGCGATGGTTTTTAATGCGCCGCTGGTTTCCACCACAGCATCCCGTGTAGACTGGGCCTCAAAATGATTTCTCGCCTCGATAAACGGAAGATGCGTGGCCTCGGCAATCCGGGAAATGACGCGTCCGGCAAAACCCGAATGGGCGTTCAGCCCCGTACCGACGGCGGTTCCCCCCAGGGCCAGCTCGCTCAAACTGGTCTGAACCGATGCCGCGCGCCGGATTCCCAGTTCCACCTGTCTTTCAAAACCGGAGAATTCCTGTCCCAGGGTCAGGGGGACCGCATCCTGAAGATGGGTTCGGCCTATTTTCAGAATATCCTTGAATTCGTGGGCCTTTTGAGACAGAGCCGCCTTCAGTTGCTCCAGTGCGGGAATCAGACGGGAGGAGATTTCCATCAGCGCGGAGATGTTCATGGCAGAGGGAAAAACATCGTTGCTGGACTGTCCGAGATTAACATGGTCGTTAGGGTGGGCGGGGCTTTTCCCGCCCCTTTTGCCGGTCAGCATCTCGTTTGCCCGTGAAGCAATGACTTCATTGACGTTCATGTGCGTGGAGGTTCCAGAGCCGGTCTGAAACACATCCACCACAAAGGACGGATCCAGTTTGCCATCCATGACTTCCTGTGCGGAGTCTCCAATGGCTTCCGCCAGCCTCAAATCCAGAAGACCCAGTTCCGCATTCACCTCTGCGCAGCATTTTTTGATCAGGCCAAGCGCACGAATCATCGAAGTTGGCAGCCATATACCGCTGATACGGAAATTGTCAACCGCCCTCTGGGTCGAGGGACCGTAATAGGCGCTTTCCGGAACCCTCACCATTCCCATGCTGTCCGATTCTTCTCTAAATGTCATAACACCCCCCCGATTATAAAGTTATCAATAATGCTCTTGATCTTAAGTATTTGCATGATATGATAAACATCGAAATAGTCAACTGGAATGACAGGTTTACCTGCTGGGGACGGCAGCACCAGACTCTAAAAAAGCGAGTTCCCCACGATCCCCATTTTTCAGAGTGGGGTCAAAGGAAGATATCGATTTTATAATGAACATTTTTATCATTATTTATAAACAGGATGACGAGCCCTGCCCATGAAACCTCATATCATCATTGATGCGTCCGGCATTGATCGGATATTGACCCGTATGGTCCATGAAATACTCGAAGTGCATAAGGGAACGGAGCAATTAACCCTGATTGGCATTCAAACCCGCGGAGTGCATATGGCCCGGCGGCTTCAGAAGCGCATTCATGCGATCGAAGGGGTTGAAGTTCCCGTGGGTATTCTGGATATTACCCTGTACCGGGACGACTGGACCCGTATCAGCCACCATCCGGTAATTCAGGCGACAGACATTCCATTTTCGGTGGATGAACGCGATATCCTCCTGATTGATGATGTCCTGTTTACCGGTAGAACCATTCGGGCCGCAATGGATGCACTGATCGATTTCGGGCGCCCCAACCGGATTGAACTGGCCGTTCTGGTGGACCGCGGTCACCGGGAGCTTCCCATTCAGGCCAATTACGTGGGGAAATCTCTACCAACCCGACGCGCGGAAACCGTGAATGTCATGTTTTCAGAAAGCGATGGTCTGGATCAGATCGTCCTTGAAGAAGAAAGGGAAGAAGATGGGAACAGAAGAGCATAAGGCGACAGCGCCCAGAAATCTGAGCATCGGCATTCTCTCCGTTTCAACCACCCGCACCCTGGCAGAGGATAAAAGTGGTCACTGGATCAGTAAACATTCCAAAAAAGAAGGGCATCAAGTGGTGTGCCACCGGGTGATTCCGGATGATGCAGCGATTATCGCACAGACGGTATCGGAGGTTCTCCGCGATCATTCTCCCCATGCACTCCTTTTAACCGGAGGAACCGGCATCAGCCCGAAGGATGTCACCATCGAGGCAATTCGGCCCCTGCTCTCCAAGGAATTGACCGCCTTTGGCGTTTTGTTCAGTCAACTCAGCTTCGAGGAAATCGACTCCGCGGCGCTGCTGTCACGGGCCATGGCAGGCGTCATAGACAATGCGCTGGTGTTCTGCATGCCCGGCAGCCTGAATGCCTGCAAACTGGCCTGCAATGCGCTGATATTCCCAGAACTCGGGCATCTTGTCCGGCATCTTCAGGAAGGGTAATAAGGAGGTAACGCAATGGATCGAAGAGATTTTTTGAAACTGTCTTTAAGTCTGAGCGCAATGGCTTTTCTTGACGTTCCGGATCAGTGGTCTGTTTCTCGCGCAGCAGCAGCGGATTCGCCCGTAAGCCCGGCATCTCTGCCCTATGCCAAAGATGCCCTTGAACCCTATATCTCTTTGCGAACGCTTGAATTCCATTTTGGCAAACACTATCAGGCATATATCGACAATACCCGGAAACTGATCGTTGGAACCGAATATGGCGGGCTTTCACTCAAGGAGATCATTCAGAAATCCAGCGGAAAACCTGACCAGACAGCCATCTTCAACAACGCTGCCCAGTCCTTTAACCATGAGTTTTTCTGGAAAAGCATGAAATCCGGCGGCGGCGGGGAGCCAAAAGGGCGCATCGGCCAGGCGATTGAAAAATCATTTGGCAGCCATGCGCAGTTTGAAAAGGAGTTCTCGGAAGCTGCCCTGACACAGTTCGGAAGCGGGTGGGCCTGGCTGGTTCAAGACGGAACGGCTCTGAAAGTGGTCAAAACCGCCAATGCCGACACCCCGATGACGCGGGGATGGGTTCCCCTTCTGACCCTGGATGTATGGGAACATGCCTATTATCTGGATTATCAGAACCGCAGAGGAGACTATGTCCGGGCGTATCTGGATCATCTGATTAACTGGAGCTTTGCCGAAAGCAATCTGATTGAATAACATGAAAATACTGATTGTGGAAGATGACCTGATGCAGCGCCGGTTCCTTCAGGTGATGCTGACCCAAAGCGGCAGAGAAGTGATGGTCGCCGCGGATGGTGAAGCAGCTTGGGACATTCTTCAAAAAGAACGTATTCGAATCGTTATTACCGACTGGATGATGCCGGTCCTGAACGGACTGCAACTGATTCAGCGAATTCGTGCCGCCGAGCTGCCCAATTACACGTACCTGGTGCTGCTGACATCCAAAAGCGCCCAGAACAGCATCGTGGAAGGGCTTAAGGCCGGCGCGGATGATTATCTTATCAAGCCGTTTGACCGCAATGAACTCATGGCACGGCTGGCCATCGGCGAGCGCATTCTGAAACTGGAAGAGCGCCTGGAACAAATGGCCACCCACGACACCCTGACAAACCTGCTGAATCGCAGAGCGCTCTATACCAGCGCTCAAACCGAATTGAACCGATCGGTCCGGGAAAACAGTCCGCTCAGTCTGATCATGCTGGACATCGATCATTTCAAATCCGTTAACGATGCATACGGGCACCCGACGGGAGACAAGGCCCTTTGTCTGGTGGCGGAAACCCTGCTTCAGAACAAACGGGATTACGACCTGGTCGGGCGCTGGGGCGGGGAAGAATTCCTGGCCCTTTTGCCAAAGACGTCTCTGGCCGACACCCGAATGATTGCCGAGCGATTTAGGGCAGGCATTGAAGCCGCCGGACTTCATATGCCCGAAGGCAGATCCGTGAAGGTTACCGTCAGTCTCGGCGTCAGCAGCACCGCATCCGGATCACTGGATATTGAAGAGCTTATCCGCCAGGCGGATGAAGCCCTGTATCTTGCCAAAAGTGCCGGCAGAAACAGAGTGTGTACTTATGCCGCAAGTGGGGAATCGGTATCGTAACCCTTTTCATCCAGGGTTCCGCACCCTCCTTTGGCATACTAACCGATATCCGGTGGAGGTTCAGTCCTGCTGGATCTGCAGCCACACCGTCTGCGACCTCCACATCCTGCTGGTCCACGATCACGAAGCTGTCAATTGAACCATGACGACATCAGGGACACGGAGGGCAGACTTTTGAGGCATCTTTTAAGGAATTGCCGTCAATGAGCGCGATGGTCAATAAACTCCTCTATAATGTAAAAGAAAAAGCGCCGCTGTGGCTGGTGCTGGTCATGGGTGTGCAGCATGTCATGCTGATCTACAGCGAGATCGTGTTTCTGCCCGTGATCATCGGCAGGAAGGCCGGCGTGCCCACGGACCACATCCTGTTTGCTTCGCTTGCCGCCAGTGTGGCGGCCGGGCTGACTACCCTGATTCAGGTGGTGCGTCTTGGCCGGTTCGGCACGGGTTATACCCTGTTCATGGGCAGTTCTGCCGCGTGTCTTGCCGGCAGCCTCGAGACACTGAAGGCCGGTGGTTTCCCCCTTCTGTGCACCCTTAGCATCCTGGTGGCTCCCATCGAGCTCCTGATGGCCTATTTCCTGCGCTATCTCCGCCACATCATCACCCCGGCGGTCGGCGGCGTGATCCTCCTTCTGGTGGTATTGAGCCTAGTTCCCCTGAGTATTTCCGAGTGGATGGGCGAAGCAGGCCATGTTTTTTTCGCAACCAGAGAGAACTTTCTGATCGGCCTGACCACCCTGTGCGTCCTTCTTGGGGTGTCCCTTTTCGGCAGCCGGTCCCTGCGCATCTGGTCTCCGGTCCTTGGCATGGGCGCCGGTCTTCTCATCTCCTGGTACCTGGACTTGCTTCAAATCCAGGGGCTGGTCAAATTTCCCTGGATAGGCTGGTTCCAGGGAACTTGGCCCGGCCTGATCTATGATCTGAAACTGGATTATCTTCCGCTTGCCGCAGGCTTGGCCGTCCTTACGGTGATCAACGGTGTTCAGGCCATCGGCAACAGTATGGCCGTGCAACAGATCTCCCACCGTGAGCACCGAAAGATCAATTACAGGGTTGTTCAGGGGACTCTTTACGGCGATGCTCTGGGTAATGTGATCAGCGGCTTACTGGGGACTGTTCCCAACGAAACGTACTCGGAAAACATCTCTGTTCTGAAGGTTACCGGAGTGGCCAGCCGGTCCGTGGGCGTGTGCGGCGGCCTGCTGCTCATCGTATTGCCCTTTTCGCCAAAACTGAGCATGTTTCTGGTTCATCTTCCGGCACCGGTTTTCGGGGGGTTTCTCATGGGCCTGGCGGCGATGATGTTCCCCTCGGGGCTCGAACTGGTTTTCTCCCATGGGTTGACCCACCGGTCCGGCCTGCTGGTGGGCATTTCCCTGTGCATCGGACTGGTCGCCGAATCCGGAAAATTCTTTACCGGTTTATTTCCCGCTTCCCTGGAGGTATTTCTCAACAGTGGCGTGGCTGCCGGGGGGTTGGCGGCGATTATCCTGAGCCTGCTCTTCCGGCTGCAAGAGAGTCAGGGATATTCAGCCCGTATCCCCGCCGGACTGGATAGTCTGCCAATCCTGGTGGATTGTATTCAGGAGGGAGCGGATAAGCTCGATCTTCCCCAGGAGCAGATCCTGCGTCTTCAACTGGTCTGTGAAGAGATCTTTGTGCATGTTGCCCGTGCCGATGTGCAAGGCGGAAGCGGCAATTCCCTGGTTCTGAGTATCAGTTACCGTGATGACGAATTATTCGTGGAAATCATCTATGGCAAGCACATGCCGGATCTGGGGAAAATCAAGATGCCGGTCGACCTGATGGCGGCCGGAGAGGCGGATCTGGACAAGCTGGGATTGGCCCTGCTCCATAAGATGGTTCATGATTTTCATCAGGTGAACATCTCCGACATCACCTATATCTGGTTCAAGATAACATAGGCGGAGAAGGAAGTGTTTATTTCCAATAACCGTGAAAATGATGGACAGGCCCGTGCCCGTTTCCAAGTTGATAGGCCGCGCCGGCCTCCAGCGCCCCGGTGATATAGGTTTTTGCCTGCATGACGGCATCTTCGAGCGGATGACCTTTTGCCAGATGGGCGGCAATTGCGGAGGATAGCGTGCAGCCGGTTCCGTGGGTATTGCCGGTATTAATTCTTGTCGACTCAAACTGTCTCATCCGACCATCTTTTGCCGTATAGAGTAAGTCCAGCATCAGTTGGGACTTCGCATGCCCGCCTTTCAGCAAAACCGCTTGCGAACCGAATGCGGATAGATTTTTGCATGCGGCTTCAAGTTGGAAACTGTCGGTCCCGAGCAAAGACTCAACCGGTTGGCTCAACAGCATGGCGGCTTCCGGCAAATTGGGCGTGATCACTGCGGCAATGGGAAAAAGAACGGTTTTTAAGGCATCCACGGCGTCATCCTGAAGCAGTTTGTCTCCGCCGGTTGAGACCATTACCGGATCAACGACGATATTCGGGGCACGGTAGTGCTTGAGCCGTTCCGTAACGGCGATAATTACATCCGCGGAATGCAGCATGCCGATTTTTACGGCATCAACGCCGATATCTTCCATGATGGCGTCAATCTGCAGCGAAATGAATTCCGGCGATACCGGGTAAATGCCGGTCACTGCCCGAGTGTTTTGGGCGGTCAGGGCGCAGATCACGGACATGCCGTAGCATCCCAGGGAGGAAAATGTCTTCAAGTCCGCCTGAATTCCCGCGCCGCCGCCGCTATCGGAGCCGGCAATGGTCAGGAGTCTGTAATACTTCATGGCCTTCCTTTCACAGGTTGGTTTTGGCCGTTCATGGGGTCAGGAGTCGGGATTGGTATGCGCGCCTTGTTCCGAGGATGATTCGCCGGAGGTGTTCCGCAGCTTGTTGCGGGTCAGGCGCGGAACAAATCGCGGAAACAACGGCAAGGCTGTCTGCTCCTGCCTGCATGACCTCGGCGGCATTCGATGCATTGATGCCGCCGATCGCGACCAGGGGGTGATGGGTCATGGCTCTGACTTTTCGCAGACCGTCGAGTCCCCAATGATGCTGGGTGTTGGTTTTTGTCGGGGTAACAAATATCGCGCTGACGCCTAAATAGGCGACGTCAAAAGCTTCCGCCGCTTCAACCTGCTCCGGTGTTTCAACCGATAAACCGATAATGGCCCCTGGCCCCAGCAACTTTCGGGCAAGCGGATACGGCATGTCTTCCTGGCCGATGTGAACCCCGTCGGCCCCGACAGCCAGGGCCACATCCACGCGATCATTGATAATCAAGGGGACGGCATAAGGAGCCAAAATTTTCTTGATGCGCCCCGCTTCTTCGATGAAAAAGCGGGTTGAACCCTCTTTTTCCCGGAGCTGAACCATGGTCACGCCGCCTTTTACGGCCAGGAGAATCACATCCTCCAGGGATTTTTCGGACAGAGAAGCCCGATCCGTAACCAGATAGACTCCGGTGATGTTCATGGCGCCAGCTTTATCCGCGTGATGATGTTCGATTCCGTTAAGGCATAGAGCATGTCGAGAAAATGCAATTGCAAACTTCCCGGCCCTTTTGCCTGTTCCGCGGCCAATTCGCCGGCAATTCCCATAACCGCCATTGCATGAACGGCCGCGGCAAGCGCCGAAGTATTGACGGCAAGAAAGGCGCCGCAGAGCGCGGAAGCGGTACATCCCAGGCCCGTGACCCTCGGCATCATGACATGCCCGTTCTTTACCTGCAGGATGATGTCGCCGGAAACGATATAATCAATCTCTCCGGAGATGCAGACCACCGAACCATGAACCCTGTTAAGTTCCCGTGCGGCAAAAACGGCGGATTCCGAAGCCGCAAGGCTGTCGACGCCTTTTGTCTTTGTGCCGCTTTGTACAATGGCCATGATCTCGGACGCATTCCCCCGAATGATGGCAACGGGGGCCACCGAGAGAAGCTGTAACGCCGTTTCCGTGCGGTATGGGGTTGCGCCCGCGCCCACCGGGTCCAAAACGATCGGCACGCCGCGGCTTTTTGCCTGAAGCATGGCTTTTTGCATGGATTGAATCCATTTTTCGCTCAGGGTCCCGATGTTGATCACCAGCGCTTTGGCAATCCCGACCATGTCGCTGACTTCCTCTTGGGCATGCGCCATCACCGGAGATGCACCGATCGCCAGCAGGGCGTTGGCGGTTGTGTTCATCGCCACATAATTGGTAATGTTATGAACCAGCGGCGCCTGGCGGCGAATTGCGAGTACATCGGACCAGACGGTTTGCGCAGTTATCTTCATGCGATCTTCCTTTGATTAAAGCCGTTTCATTGCGCACCATTCCCCGCACATGGTGCATGGCAGATCATTTTTGGCGCCCGGCGATTCTGTCCCGACTTTTTCAAGGTAGCGGCTGAATTTGTTTTTATCGATGCACAGCCCTTCCTGGGCATCCCAGTCAAAACGCCTTCTTGCCTTTGACATCTCCAGGTTCCTGGAGATCGCATCGGGTCGTTTTCTGGCAAGATCCGCGGCAGCCGCGGCGATTTTGGATGCGATGACACCTTCGTGGACATCCTCAAGTGTCGGCAGGCGCAAATGCTCCGCGGGCGTTACATAACACAAAAAATCCGCGCCGAACATCCCCGCCAATGCGCCGCCGATGGCACCTGTTATATGATCGTACCCGGCGGCATAGTCGATGACCAGCGGCCCCAACACATAAAACGGCGCGCCATCGCAGATCTCTTTTTCCTTTCTGACGTTTTCTTCTATCAGATTCAACGGAACATGCCCCGGCCCTTCAACCATCACCTGGACATTTGCCGATCGGCATCGCTGCACCAGTTCTCCGATGATTTCAAGCTCTCCAAACTGAGCCGCATCGTTGGCATCATGCGTGCATCCGGGCCGCAGCCCGTCGCCAATGGACAGGGTGATATCATAGGCGTTTGCCACGGCAAGTATTTCATCAAAATGCGCATACAGGAAACTTTCCTTTTTCTGATGTTTCATCCATTGCGCCATGATGGCGCCGCCGCGGCTGACCACGCCAAGAGTCCGCCTTTCAATCAAGGGCAGATGCTTGCTTAGCAATCCGGCATGAATGGTCATGAAATCCACGCCTTCCTCCGCCTGCTTTTCCACGATTCGCAAAAAATGCGAAAAGTTCAGCTTGTCCGTGGTATCCAGTCCGATCATCGCATCGTAGATCGGAACCGTTCCCAGGGTGATATCGAATTCTTCGATGATGCGTTTTCTGAAATCGGAACTATTCCCGGCAATGGATAAATCCATGACCGCATCGGCGCCGGCAGCGATCGCAGCCTGGAGCTTTTGAATTTCATTTTCGAAATCGCAACTCGCCGGAGAGGTGCCGATATTGGCATTGATTTTCACACGGGTGTCCCTGCCAATGGCAACGGGTGTCAACGCCCCATGCCGATTGTTTCGCGGAACAACGACATGTCCCCTGATGATACTTTGGATAAATTGTGACGGTTGAATGTTTTCCGCTTCCGAAAGTTGTGAAATATATTGCGGAACGGTTCCTTTTTGCAGCGCTTCTATGATGGTACTCATTGGGTCCTCTCTTTCAAAACAAAAAAGCAGGTGAACGCGTAAGAAACGTTTCACCTGCTTTAGCGAAATTCTTCATGTTTCCTTACGCTGGCATTATCCAGGTCAAGTTGAAGGGTATATTCTCAGCCCGTTGTAAAATCTCATTGCCCGGACACCCCTAACAGTCACTGCTGTTTTTCAGACAGTTCATAGATTAGGATACACCTTCATGTCCTGTCAAATTATATTTTATTTACCGTAGAAATTCTTCGTAACGCAAATGGTCTTTACGTTGGGTATTGTAATTGACGACAAAGCGATTATAGAATATCGTTGAAACTGAAAAACATATCTACACCCGAAATAAAGAATTAGGGGTTCGTAATGAACGTTTTCCAAACCCACGCCCGGATTGTCTCCGACTACGCTACCTACATTCAGAGCTTTATAAAAATCTCGGACCCGAAGATCAAAGAAGTGGTCCAGGATGAACTGAAAAAGGGCAAGCTCTGGCCTGAACCGTTGCTACAGTTCAATCCATCCTTTGAAATGTCCGGAAGCCTTGATGATTTTACAACTGCGGGCGTTCTGCATCCGGACATTCGGGATATCTTCAAAGGCTACAAGCTTTACCGCCATCAGGTCGATGCGATCCGTTTGGGAACAGCCGGAAAGGATTTTATCGTCACCTCAGGTACGGGTTCGGGCAAGTCGCTCACCTATATGGGTACGATATTCCACCATTTACTTTCCAATCCTGGCGCCAGAGGTGTTGTGGCGGTCGTGGTCTATCCGATGAACGCGCTCATCAACTCTCAGACCGTTGAATTCACGCGCTATAAAAATAACTACGAAAGTGCGACGGGAAAATCATTTCCCATTTCGTTTGCCCAATATACCGGACAGGAAAAGGATGAGGCCAGACAGAAGATGCGTGATGAACCGCCTCAGATCCTGCTTACCAATTATATGATGCTGGAGTTGCTTCTCACCCGCTTGAGGGAGCGTCCGATCAGGGACGGTATTTACGAAAACCTGCGTTTTCTGGTTTTTGACGAATTCCACACCTATCGCGGCCGCCAGGGGGCGGACATAGCGCTGCTGGTGCGTCGCATTCGGGCCTGCGCCGCACAGCCGGTCGTTTGTATCGGAACATCCGCCACGATGGTTTCTGTCGGCGCCCTGACTGACCAGCATGCGGAGGTGGCCAAGGTAGCAACCAAGATTTTCGGGAAACCATTTACTCCGGAGCAAGTCGTCAATGAAACCCTTACCCGTTCGCTCTCCTTTACTGGCAAAATCCCGACTGGGAGTGAGCTATCAGAGACTATAACCGCCGGCGTCGATCCGCAAGCCGGGGTTGAAACGCTGAAGGCACATCCGGTTGCCGTATGGCTCGAAAATAAAGTCGCCATCGAGATTCGTGATGAAAAGATTGTTCGCCGCAAGCCACAGCGGATATCCAGTGTTGTCGCAGCACTTTCTGAAGAATCAGGTCAGCCGGAAGCGTCCTGCCGCGGTTTTATCGAGGCTCTCCTCCAATGGATCAGTGCGGTGAACAAGAAAATCAAGGACGCAGGTGAACACAATACCCTGCTGCCATTCAAGCTTCACCAGTTCATTTCTCAGACCGGTTCAGTCTATACCACGCTCGATCAAGGCAATGACCGGTTCATCACATTGGAACCCGGCGTTTACAAGGAAGACGACGAAAAAAAACCCCTTTTTCCAATTGTGTTCAGTCGCACTATCGGTCATCCCTTCCTTTGTGTGTCTCGAACCGGAAATCGGATTGAACCCCGGGAGTTTAGAGACTTTTCAGAGAACGACTCAGAATCCACAGACGGTTATCTGATCATCGGCGACGAAGTCTGGAATCCAACTGAGGACGTTGATTTTTTGCCGGAATCCTGGTTTCGAAAGACAAAAAAAGGAACCATCCCGAACACGCAAAAAAAAGCGTATTTTCCTGTAGAGCTCTTTTTTGATGAATTCGGCGCCTGTTCCACAACCCAGCAGATGAAAGGTCGGGGGTGGTTTATGAAGGCTCCGCTCCTGTTTGATCCGACCGGCGGTGTTTTCTTCGATACCCGAACCAATGAGGGTACCAAGTTGACCCGGCTTGGCAGCGAAGGGCGCAGTACATCCACCACCATCACGGCATTTTCGATTTTAAACCAGCTCGAAAATGCTGGTTTTATGCGAGAGGATCAGAAGCTTCTCAGCTTTACGGACAATCGGCAGGACGCTGCTCTCCAGGCCGGTCATTTTAACGATTTCGTCCAGGTTGTGCGTTTGCGCGCCGGTATCCGAAAGTCTCTGGAAGAGGCTCCAACCGGTTTTCTGACCCATGCGACCATCGGAGAGGCTGTATTTCAGGCCCTGGGGCTTCCTTTTCTTGATTTTGCCAACAAAAACGAAGAACCTGTTCTTGCTCCTGTTCGGCGAGAATATGAAGCCTGTTTTCAGGACTACCTGTTCTACCGCGTGATTGCGGATCTCAGGCGAAGCTGGCGCATTGTTCTTCCAAACCTGGAGCAATGCGCGCTGCTGAGCATTGCATATGCGGATATGGACGAGATCTCGGCAACGGACAGCTTCTGGAAAAACGTACCGCTTCTGGGTATTTTGGATCATTCGGAACGCAAGGATTTTTTGTGCACCATTCTGGACTGGTTTCGGCTGGAATATGCGATCCACAGTGAAAACTACCTCACCCAATCCCGAATCCGGGAAAATGAGAAACAGTTCCGCGAACTGCTCAGACCACCCTGGACCCTCGACAGAAACGAAGAACTCAGAGAGCCGTTTTTCATCCGCTATGATCCACTAAACCGGAACGCCGGCTTTTATTCCAAAAGCATGGGACCTTCCAGCGCTCTGGGAAAATATATCAAGCTCTATGCTCGCAGGCATGGGCTCGACATCGACCTTAAAGGGGAAAACTACCGTGCGTTTATTCATCAGGTGATGGCAATGCTGGAAGACGCCGATTACCTGAAATCACAGACCGCGCGAAACGAGAAAAACCAGGAAGTTCCGATTTATCGTCTCCGTATGGATAAAATATTATGGATCCCCGGCGATCGCAAAACCGTCAAAAATGATGTCATCAAGCAACGCTCTTACAGAAATCAGGCGCCAGAGCCCAACAAGTTCTTTCAGACCCTTTATTGCCGGGATTTTTCCGGAGCCAAACGACTGCGGGGAGAAGACCATACGGGTCAGATCGGAACGGATGCACGCATTGAACGCGAGGAACGGTTCGGCAAAGGGGATATCAGCGCGCTCTTTTGCTCCCCCACTATGGAGCTGGGCATCGACATTCGGAATTTGAGCGTTGTCCATATGCGAAATGCGCCGCCGAACCCTTCCAATTACGCACAAAGATCCGGACGTGCCGGGCGAAGCGGGCAGGCAGCACTGGTCTTTACATATTGTTCGAGCTACGCACCCCATGATCGGCATTACTTTCAGGAGCAGGAATCACTTGTCGCCGGGGCTGTTTTGGCGCCAAGACTGGATCTTTGTAACCAGGAGCTGCTCACCACACACCTGCATGCACTGATGATATCTGAAATCGGCCTGCCGGGGCTTGATGACGGGGTCGGCGCCAGGCCATCGATCATGCGGCTGATAATGGACGACAACGACAAAATGCCACTGACGGCAGCGGTTCGTTCGGGTCTTAAGATCCCCCCAATGATGTTCAACACAATAAAAGCGACCTTCAAGCGGATCATCCGGGATTTTGAAGATGATCTTTATGCCCAGGCTGCGCCGTGGTATTTCGACCAGTGGATTGAACAAAACCTGGCCCAAGCTGGGGACCATCTGGATAAGGCGCTGGATCGCTGGCGCCGCATCTACAGGTCTGCACGAACCATCCTCACACGGTCAACACAGAAAATTGAAGGCGGCACCCTGAGTCTGGGCAGCGACGAATACCGGAAGCACAAACGCAACCAGGATCAGGCCACCCGGCAACTCGATCTCCTTCGCAATAACCTCTCCGGCAGATCGGCCGAGTTCTCGGAATTCTATCCTTACCGGTATCTGGCATCTGAGGCGTTTCTGCCCGGCTATAATTTCACGCGCCTGCCGCTGAGGGTCTTTCTGCCAACCAGCGATTCCTCCGGAGATTTCATATCCCGGCCGCGCGCCATTGCGCTGCGTGAATTCGGCCCACTGAACATCATTTACCACAATGGCCGCAAGTATCGGGTCTGCCAGCTTATCGTTCAGGATACCGAATCGAGTTTTGTGGAGGCAAAGATAAGCAAAAAGACAGGATATTTTCTGACTGGGGACCAGAAAGATCTGGAGATTTGCCCGTTCTCCGGCCAGAATCTTGGAGACAATGCCAACACCGAGCATCTTCATGATCTGATCGAGATGGCCGAATCCCGGGCAGAGGAAATCGATCGGATTTCGTGTGAAGAGGAGGAGCGGATATCCCGGGGTTTTGATATCCGGACATTTTTTTCCGTGGATGGGGGCCAGTTGGAGCGGGTACGCAAAGCTGTAGCGAGGACCTCTGAGAATACGCTTCTTAACCTTTGCTACATTCCGGCGGCCCGTCTTATTCATGTCAACACCGGGTGGCGAGCGCAGGAAGGAGACGGATTCCCAATGGGACTGGTGTCTGGCGACTGGCGAAGCCATATGCCCGGACCGGAGCAGAACTTCAATGAAACCTTCCGTCTGGTCAAACTCTGGACATCCAATCTTGCCGATGCGCTCTACATCGAACCCATTCAGCCGCTTGGCTTGGATCCGGACGGGGTTATAACACTGCAACATGCGCTCAAACGCGCCATTGAAAGCGTATTCCAGGTTGAACCCAATGAAATCGGCGTGGTGAGCGTGGGCGATCCGGAAGCCCCGAATATCCTGATCTTTGAGGCATCCGAAGGCAGTTTGGGCATCTTGTCCCAGTTTGTCGAAAACATCCGTGTTTTTCGAGAAGTGGTGGCTCAGGCCATCTCGATATGTCGCTATGATGATCAAAAATACAAAGGGCCTGCGTCATACGATGATCTTCTGAGTTATTACAACCAGCGGGATCACAAGATTATCGACCGCCATCTGATTAAGGGAGCGCTGGATAAGCTTCTGATCTGCTCGATAGAACTCCGGCATAACCAGTCATTTTCAAGCTATGACGATCAATACCGAGCCATGCTGAAAAGCCTTGATCCCAATTCTTCTACCGAGAAAAATTTTATCGACTACCTGTATGCCAACGGGCTAAGACTTCCGGATGCAGCGCAGAAGCGTGTGGAAGGCGTGTTCGTTCAGCCCGATTTCTACTACGAGCCGCGAATTTGGGTATTCTGCGACGGATCGCCGCACGACGATCCAAAGGTGATTGCAGATGACCAGAACAAACGCCAGTCAATCATGGCCCTGGGAGATGAAGTCTGGACCTACCATTTCCGGGACAACCTGGCTGCAAAGGTCGCGGAACGCCCGGATATTTTCCGGAGGGTGAAATGACGGCATTCCAGCCCGGCAAACTGGTCAGCCTTCGGGGCCGCGACTGGATCGTTCTGCCGTCGGAGGATTCGGAAGTTCTTGTTGTAAAACCACTGGGCGGCTTTGACGATGAAATCACCGGTATTTACCTGCCGCTTGGCATCGTCGCCGACCGGCCCATAGATGCATCGTTTCAACCGCCGACTCAAGATGACCTTGGAGATATCAGTACGGCCCGTGTGCTGTATGATGCAGCCCGCCTGGCATTCCGAAACGGTGCGGGTCCGTTTCGGTCTCTTGCCAAACTATCGTTTCGGCCGCGTTCCTACCAGATGGTTCCGCTGATCATGGCCCTGCGACTTGAACAGGTGCGTCTCTTGATTGCTGACGATGTCGGCGTGGGCAAAACCGTGGAATCGCTTCTGATTGTAAAGGAATTCCTGGAGCGCCGAAAGATCAAGCGCTTTGCGGTGGTGTGCCTGCCGCATCTCTGCGAACAGTGGCAGACTGAAATTCAGGACAAGCTCGACCTGGATGCCGTGATCATCCGCTCCAACACCCAGGCGCGTCTGGACCGGCGCATTCAGGGAGATACCAGCGTTTTCGACTTTTATCCCTATCAGGTGATCAGCATCGACTTTATCAAATCGGATCATCGACGGGATGTATTTATCGAGCAATGTCCGGAGCTGGTTATTGTAGATGAGGCACACTCCTGCGCCAGGCCAAGCGGCGCCTCAAAAAACAGGCAGCAGCGCCATCACCTGGTTCACCGCATTGCCGCCAAACCGGACCAGCATCTGATTCTCTTAACCGCAACGCCCCACAGCGGCAAACCCGAGGAGTTTCATTCGTTGCTCGGCATGCTCCAACCGGATTTTGAAACGCTCGACTTGCCCAAATCTTCCCCGTCCCAACGCAAAGAACTGGCCCGGTATTTTGTCCAGCGAAAACGCGCAGATGTTGAAAAGTGGATGGGGGAAAACACGCCGTTTCCCAAACACGACGGCTTTGAGTGGCCTTATGATCTCTCACCCGGCTACGGCCGTTTTTTTGAAAAAATTCTTGATTTTGCCCGAAAGCTGGTTGCGCCGGATCGCGTTAAGGGAGGACTTCGCAGGGTTCATTACTGGACCGCCCTGGCACTGCTTCGCGGTGTGATGTCAAGCCCTGCAGCCGGCGCTGAAATGCTGGACACCCGAATTTCCGGACTGGCGGCGGCAACAGGGGATGACATGCCGGAAGATGGCGAAGACGATTCTGGCCTTTTGGACAACCCGGTGGGTGATACGGAGTTTGGTTTTGAGGGAGACAACACCCCCATCCAGGTTATCGAAAAAACGGACTGGAGCGATTACCAGAAGCAGCAACTGCGTGAACTCAGCCTCCAGCTCTGCCTTCTCGCGAACCCCAAAGATGATCAGAAGCTGGCATCCGCCGCAATCATTCTGGCGGATTGGCTGTCCAACCGGTTCAATCCGGTGGTGTTCTGCCGGTATATTGCAACCGCCAATTATCTGGGTGAGCAACTTTCATCATTATTAAAAACCCGGTTTTCAAATCTCGAGATTCAGGTCATCACCAGCGAGATTCCGGATGAGCTCCGCAGGCAGCGAATCGATGAAATGGGAGATTTTCCGCTGCGGGTGCTGATTGCAACCGACTGCCTGAGTGAGGGAATCAATCTGCAGAAGCATTTTGCCGCAGTGCTTCATTACGATCTGCCATGGAACCCCAACCGCCTGGAGCAGCGGGAAGGGCGGGTGGATCGCTTCGGGCAGACATCTCCGGAGGTCAAGGCGTGTCTGCTGTATGGGGCAGATAATCCCATTGACGGCATCGTTCTGGATGTCCTCCTTCGAAAGGTTCGCGAGATCAAAAAGTCCACCGGGGTCAATGTGCCGTTTCCAGAGGACTCCCAAAGCATCATCGATACGATCACCCAGGCGCTCCTGATGAATCCTGCTCGGAAAATCAGGAAAAAACGGGACGACCGTCAACTCCAGTTTAATTTTGATCTATTTGATGAAGCCGAAACTGCCAGGGCCAGTGTTACCCGAAAGCTGGATGAGGCGGCAGCACGCGAGAAAGCGTCCCGAAGTATCTTCTCCCAGAACGTCATCAAGGCTCATGAAATCGAGGCGGATCTTCAAGAGGTGGATGAAGCCATCGGCGATCCCAAGGCAGTGGAGACTTTTGTCGTGAGCACGCTGGAAAACATTATCGGCGTGCAGGTTATTCGGGATAAAAAGGGATTCCGGATCATTGCTGGAAACATTCCGCCGCAGATCAGGGAGCTTCTGCCGTCGGGTGAAGCAGTCCCGGTCAGCTTTGAATCCCCAACCCCGGAAGGCTATCATTACCTGGGACGAAACAACCCCTTTGTCGAACAGCTTTGCCAACTGGTAATGGCCAATACGCTGGACCGGGTAGATAAACGCGCCGCCCGGGCAGCCGTCATCCGCACCCTGCAGGTGCCGCTGAAAACGACAATATTACTGTTCCGCTGCCGGAATGTCATCGAAGAACAGAAGGGAAGGCATCAGATTGTAGCCGAGGAGATGATTCTTTGGGGCTGGCGCGGCGCGCCTCATCAAAAGGAATTTATCGGACATGCGGAAGCCCGGGCGCTTTTGGATTCAGCACGAGCTTCATCGAATCTCTCGCCCCAGTCCCGTGCCAATTTTCTGGAAAACGAACTGAAAATTCTGAATATGATGACATCCGAATTTGACGCCGTTGCCGAGCAGCAGTCCAAAAAACTGGTGGCGGCCCATGAGCGGTTCAGCGCTCTGATGGATGCCAGGCGGTTTCAGGTCGTTTATCCGGTGCTGCCGATGGATCTTCTGGGGGTGTATATTCTATTGCCGGAAGGCCGCGCTGATACAGGAGAGTGACCATGCCATTACCGATCAACATAGACGATATTCTTCACGGCCGCTCCGCGGAATGGGAGCAGTTGGAATTTAAACCATGAACTTCCCCGGCATTCGAATTGAAGGAGCTATTTTATCCCCGGATATTCTGGACCGAATAGAGGAGCTGCCGGGTCAGCGACCGACGGATTTTGGTTTTGACGCCGCTGTCCGCGTAAAAGATGAGATTGTCCGGGCCTGGGCCGACGCGCAGGACTACTGGCGTATCTTCAACCGTAAACTGGATTCCCTCAAAGCCGATGCCCCGGCTACGACCGAAACACGTAACCAGTGGATCGTTCCGCTGCTGGGGCTGCTGGGTTTCCAGCCGGTGTATCAGGCAAGGGGGGAAGAGATAAATGGCAAGATCTACCCCATTTCCCATCGCATCGTCAACCGAGCGAATACGGCCTGCCATATCATCGGCAGCCGCGAGCCTGCCGGGCTGGATCGAAAGCCGGAACGGGTAGCCATGCGCATGTCTGCGCATGGAATGGTTCAGGAATATCTGAATCTTTCAGATCAGCTTTACGGTATGGTCACCAATGGCCATGAGCTGCGGCTGCTTCGGGACAGCTCCCGCCTGGTAAAGCTCACATATCTGGAATTCGATCTGGATCGCATGTTTACGGACGGCCTCTTTGCCGATTTTGCGGTGATGTTTAGGCTTCTGCATGCATCACGACTGCCATTCAGTCCGGAGACAGCGGCGGAAAGCCTTATCGAACGCTATCACCAGGACTCGCTGGACTCCGGTGCGCGTATCCGCGATGGTCTCAGCCGGGCGGTCAAAGAGGCAATCCTTTCCTTTGCCAATGGGTTTCTGGGTCATCCGGCCAATGATGAACTGCGCCAGGATGCAGAATCCGGAAGACTCAGACCCGATGTCTATTACCAGCATCTGCTGCGCCTGATCTACCGAGTTCTGTTTCTGTTGGTCATTGAGGAACGGAATCTGGTCTATCCGCTTTCCCCCGCTGCTACAAAACGCGACCTCTATTACCGTTATTACAGCCTGCAGCGCCTGCGCCGGCTTTCTGAAAAACGCTTTCTGGCCGACCGCCGGCGCGACGACTTATGGCTGTCTCTGCTCAGTTGCTTTGCGCTGTTTGAAGCAGGCGGACCAGGTCACAAGCTGGGCATTGCGCCGCTTGCCGGTGACCTGTTCGATACAAGGGCCATTGGCCTGCTTCGGAGCTGCTCTCTTGACAATGAAACTCTTCTGGGGTGTCTGCGGTCGATAGGGCTTTACCAGAATCCCGATACCGGGCAGGTTATTCGGGTCAACTACGCGGCCCTGAATGTGGAGGAATTCGGATCGGTCTATGAGGGTTTGCTGGAATATAGACCCGTCTTCAATGTGGTTGACAGCCGGACCGAGTTCGCCTTTGACCGGGGCGATGAACGCGCGGCCACCGGTTCTCACTACACCCCGGACGATCTGGTTCAGCCGCTGTTAAAACATTCTCTGGATCATCTGATTGCTGAAAAACGCATATTATCCAATCCGGAAAAAGCGCTGCTTTCCCTGCGAGTATCCGATATTTCCTGCGGCTCAGGACACATCCTTCTGGCCGCGGCCCGCCGCATCGCAACCGAACTGGCCATTGTCCGCACCGGAGAGGAACAGCCGTCTCCCGCTGCCTTTCGCGCCGCCGTTCGGGATGTGATCCGGGAGTGCATCTATGGCGTGGATATCAACCCCCTGGCGGTAGAGCTCTGTAAAGTGGCCCTCTGGCTGGAAGCCCACGTTCCCGGTCAGCCTTTGAATTTTCTGGACCACCACATCAAGTGCGGCAACGCCATTGTGGGCTTTGTCCGGCGTGACGAGCTGGAACGCGGGGTTCCGGATGAGGCGTTTTCCGCCATGCTCGGAGACGATAAGGACGTACTGCGTGAATATCGCAAGCGCAACAAGGATGAACGCAGGCCTCATAAACAGATCCGGCTTGAACTCTCCCCTGAAATTCAGAAGCAGCTTGGCGAAATCCTTCTCAGGTGGCACGAAGTCTCTGCTCTGCCCGAACGGAATCCCGAAGAAATCGAAGCAAAAAAGAACCGATATATAGCATTTAGGGAGGGACAGGATGCTTGGGTCCTGAACCAGGTTGCTTGCATCCCCATCGCCCAGTTCTATTTATTTAAAACGTCGGAAAACCGGAAAAAACTCATCACGGATGCCGAATTCCGTCAATACTTGACAGGTGAACGTCAGCCCCAGGGGCAGGCCACTTCGGCGGCGTGGGCAATGTCTATCCAAAAGCGGTTTTTTCACTGGTTTCTGGAGTTTCCCGAAATCATTGAATCGGGTGGCTTCGACTGTATTCTGGGGAATCCGCCTTACCTGGGCGGACAAAGCCTCAGCGGGACTTATGGTCATGCGTTCTGCCAGTATGTCAAATGGGAATATGCACCTGCGGGGTTGAGCGATTTGGTGGCGTATTTTGTCCGGCGGATTTACAATCTGCTGCGCCCCGGCGGGTTTACAGCCTTTATCACCACCAATTCCATCAAGGACGGCGATATCCGCAAAGACGGTCTCGAACAGGTGATCGCTCAGGGCGGAGCCATCAACTTTGCCGTGCGCGGCATCAAGTGGCCCGGGCTGGCCAATCTTGTTGTTTCCCTTGTTGCCATCCACAAAGGGCAGTGGGCGGGTAGATGTGTTCTGGATGGAAGGAATGTCCCGGTCATTTCTGCTTTTCTGGAGGATACGATCGACGCAGGTGAGCCGAAAACGCTTTTGGAAAACGCCAATCGGATGTTTCAGGGAGCAATTTTCCTTGGAGATGGATTTCTGCTGTCGCATGAGGAGGCAAACCGGCTTATTCAGGCTGATCCACGAAACCAGGAGGTGATTTTCCCGGTTATTAATGGACAGGAGATAAACAACCATCCAGAGCAGACACCTGGCAGGTCAATCATCAATTTTTTTGATTGGGATATTGATCAAGCGAAAGATTATGAACAGCCTTTTCATATCATTGAGCAGAAGGTTAAGCCATTTCGAGCAACTCAGAATCGAATTCGTTATCGGGATGTTTGGTGGATTTATGCAGAACATCGGCCAGGATTGAATAGAAATCTGGACTCACTCGGTCTTTGCTTTGTCGCTGCGCGTACGACCAAATATCTCAACTTTACCGCTGTACCAACGAATTATGTGTTCTTAGACACAATTTATGTCTTTACCACCGACCGCTGGGACTTTTACGCTATCGTCCAATCCACTATTCACGAAATCTGGGCACGAAAATATAGCGGTGCTTTCGGACAAGGTCTACGCTATTCGCCAACAGACTGCTTTTGTAACTTCCCCTTTCCCGAAGGACTATGGCAGTCTCCCGATGCAACCCTGGCCGCCATCGGCGAACGATACCATGAACACCGCCGTAATCTCATGCATCGTCTCTGGCTGGGCCTGACCGACCTTTACAACCTGTTTCATGCCCGTGATCTTACGCCAGAACGGGTCGCCAAAATCAGTAAAAAACCGGAAGAAGCCGAAGCCGGATATCATGCGCTTCTGGAACTCCGCGCCCTTCACCGCAAGCTGGACGCGGCCATTCTTGCTGCCTACGGCTGGACTGATCTTATCCTCGGACACGGCTTCGTTGAGCTCGAAACCCTTCCCGAGAATGACCGCATTCGTTATACCATATCTCCCGATGCTCGCAAGGAAGTCCTTTGTCGGCTCCTTGCCCTCAACCACCAGCGCGCCGCCGCGGATAAGGCTGCCACTCCGGCAAAGCCCCCGAAGCGCCGGAAAATCGAAGCAATCCCTGGCAAGCCGGGAATTCTAAAACAGATCGGCCTTATCTGATGATCAATAATTTCCACATTCCAAATATTTCGTGAGGAGTTGCATGACACATCTCGAACCACAAACAATACTTCGTGAACTGATAGAACTTCCAGCCGAAACTGAGTGTGTCGAATTTAAAGAGGCAAAGAACAACGTAGAATTAAAGAAAGGAAATAAAATGCTTTTCACATAACTATTAAGTATGTTTGAGTTTTGATGGGTAAATTTCATGTTCTGGGTCCCACCAAAGAATTTTGAATGTCTTGCCTATTTTGATTCCCCAGATTCTTTGTTTTCCAGTTAATCTTATTGAAACCAACGTATCACAATCGTCCATTTTTAAATCACGCAATCTATCTTGAGCAGGCTTGATTATCTGTCCAACATTTATCTCATGGCTGTTTTTGCCAAGAATTTCCGACCAACGCATCTTTTCGAAGTCTTGAATTTTGGGCAGAATACAGTCAAAAAACAAACTATATCCTATTTTTTTCCAACCCCAGCGCCCGTCTAAATCAACAGCTCCAGCCATCCAAACTGGAGTTTCACTAATTGACCCAGAAAGAGAGGAATCCATCCTTGGTTTTTTAAGAAAATCTGGAGTTGTTTTTTCTTTTGGTACTTTGTTTTTCATATTAACTATCAGATAGTAATGAACTATAATATTCAGCCATGCTTTCTAAAGTAATCTCCATGTTACTTCTGACCGATATTGGTAGCCCAATTCTAGCTTTCTTCCATGGTTCTTCCATATGTGTCAAATCTATTAGCCATTGAGATGATTTGTCTCCATAGTACTCAATTACGGCATCGATAGTAGCCTTTTGGACAGCATTTAATAAATCCGGATTACCAATTGTAACAGATGATATTTGAAACATTCCTTGATGGTAAAAAAACAATTCTTTAACTACTGGTCCATTTGCCCATGCTTCAATTTTCTCTTTAAATAATGGTTTCTCATCCCAAACCAATGACCAAGCTTGACAATAATAAACAAGTTTTTGAAGTTTCATTGTCGTCATGGTTCCGAGTTCATTAAGAATATACGATGCAACATCATAAACATTCGCAACTTCGGTAAATTCACTTTTTGATACAAGCACCTTTTTCTCAGATGACCAACAACTTTGTATTTCTTCCGAATTTGATGTCGAATTTTTTAAGATTTTCTCTGAACCATCATGAATAATATTCTTTGTATACGAATTATTATGTTCCTGCTGGCTATTTGCAGTTGAGTGATCATTCATTTTTTCTATTCTCCATCGCATTGTATCTGATAAACGTCTTTCATGATATCTGCTGCAATTTGTTTTAGCTGAATTATCGGCGATTCATATATTTTCTCTTTCATTTGAGTAAGATTAGAAATGTCAAAGTGGAAATTAAAATCAAACAACAATTTTCTATTTTCATCATAACATATTGTAATGTTGATAAATTTATCTTTAAGCTTAGTAGCGTGTATATGTTTAGAAGTTAAAACATGCGAACCATATTCGTTTAATTTGTCAACGTCGTTCGTTTTTATAAGCTCACTTTGAATATCATCAGGATTACATTCAAATAAATAATTAACACCAAAAGCAATAACAGGTGTATGAGGAAGATAATCTGCTATTTTAAGTGCCAATTCAGAAATCATATTATAAGTATCGACGTTTTTATTTCTTGTAATAAAGTTTAATTTGTCATTATGAAATTCGATTCTTATTTTATCTGATGAAATCCGATGTGAACCAGTCAAATTAAATTCCAGTTCAAAATCAAAATCGTCTTGCGTAAATAAATACTTTTTTATCCATTCTTTACTAAAAATATTTACATTCCAAGCACCTAATATAACCAATAATTTAAACTCATTTATCAGTTCCATATTTTCTTCCTTATTGTTCATTACAATAAAAAAATATTACTGGTTTTAGGCGTTAATTTTATGCAGTTGGCAAATCTAAATATTCGGTATTTCCTTCCAAAGCCTGATAACCTTCCCGATATTTTAAAAGCATAATTCATACCAAACAAACTCGGTTGGTTCCGGGATAAAACCCAATATTTATTTCATTCTCTGTATATCCGTCCCTCATAGCACAAATTCAATCTGGGTGAAACAGGAGATTTGACGGACCAGCAATCATCTTAAACTGACGGATAAGATTTCCCGCTGCCATGGATGATACTCAAAAGAAAAATATTATCACAAACCTGCTTCAGGAGTTGTGCAGAAAGAAAACTGTTCAACCTGTCGAAGGGAAGCGGGGGAAAGGGTCTCTGTGGGAATTGTATAAATCTGCTTCGAAAAATTTATTTTAAGCTGATTTTATATAATTCCATGAGCTGATATGTAACTGCTATCTTTTAGATTTCAGACAGTTATATTTGTATAGAATTGACATCAGAACCGAGATGTATGGATATATCTGAGCAAGGAAATCACGAACACACGGTGACATTTCTCCAAATGCAGGAACGGTGAATATCATAATAAAAAAGCATGAATCGCGGAAAACAAAAAAAGGGGCGTTGGGTGCGACGAAACACTGCCTCAGCCCGCACCCTTAACCCTTGATAAACTGGTGAATTGGGCCGAAGGCAGTTCATCATCCGTTATCCCAGATACTGCTTCAGATACCTTGCCGTATGCGATATCTCGGACATGGCCAGCATTTCCTCCGGCGAACCGTTTGCCACCACCTGGCCGCCGGCATGTCCGCCTTCCGGGCCCAGATCGATGACAACATCGGCTGCCAGAATGATATCCAGATTGTGCTCGATGACCACCACCGTATTCCCGTGGTCCACCAGGGACTGCAAGACCTGAATCAACTGTTCCACATCCGATGGGTGAAGTCCCGTGGATGGCTCGTCCAGAACATAAACCGTATGATCGCCGGATGCCTTGACCAGTTGATGGGCCAGCTTGATACGCTGGGCTTCTCCGCCGGAAAGGGTGGGGCTCGGCTGGCCCAGGCGCAGATACCCCAGGCCGATGTCGCATACCAGGGACAGGGCCCGGCGAATGGCCGGAACCGGCGTGAAAAATGCCAGGGCCTCCTGAAAAGTCATATCCAGGACTTCGGAAATGGTTTTCCCCTTGTATACGACCATCAGGGTCTCCGGGTTGAACCGTTTTCCCTGGCAGACGTCGCAGGGAACATAGACATCCGGCAGAAAACTCATTTCGATTTTGTTATGGCCCTGGCCCTTGCAGGCAGCGCAGCGGCCTTCCTCAACATTGAATGAAAATCTTCCGGGCGGATATCCCCGGGTTCTGGCTGCGGGGGTCAGGGAAAATAGCTGGCGGATATCGGCGTAGAACCCCACATAGGATGCCGGAACCGACCGGGGCGTTTTCCCGATGGGGCTGTGATCGACTTCCAGAATTCTTTTCACCGGCTCCCCGCCCCGAACGCTTTGGCACAACCTTTCCGGGACAGGACGGCCTTCAAGCCCGCAGCGAATGGCCGGAAACAGCGTTCCCTTTACCAGCGTGGATTTGCCGGAACCGGAAACCCCGGTCACGGCAATCAGGGTATTGAGTGGAAATTCCACGTCAATGGACTTGAGGTTGTTCAGGCAGGCGCCCTGAATCTCAACCCGAGGCTGATCCCGAAACTGCCTGAGCCGGCTGGTCAGGGTGCGGGCGTTTTGCTTCAGATATTTTCCGGTAAGGGAGTTTTGGGTGTTTTGGATAATTTCCGCGGACCCCGAAGCCACGATCCAGCCTCCGTCCCGGCCTGCGCCAGGCCCAAGATCGATGAGGGTATCGGCCTGGCGGATGGTTTCTTCGTCATGCTCCACGACCAGAACCGTGTTTCCCCGATCCCGCAGGGTTTTCAGGGCATGGATCAGGATGCCGCTGTCCCGGGGGTGAAGCCCGATGGTCGGTTCATCCAGGATATAGAGAATTCCGGTGAGATTGGACCCCAGTTGGGCGGCAAGTCTGACCCGCTGGGCTTCTCCGCCGGAAAGGGTGTCCCCGCTTCGTCCCAGGGAGAGATAGGATAGCCCCAACCGGTTTAACAGGGCCAGACGGGACAGGATTTCGGAGATGACCGGTTCGGCAACGGGCTTTTCGGGTTCACCGAACAAAAAGCCTTTGATCATGCGTTCAAGCTGCCCGGCCGTTGTCTGCATCAAATCCCATATCGAAAAGCCGTCAATGCTTACCGACATAGCCAGGGGCTTCAGCCGGCTCCCCAGGCATTGGGGGCACACGCTGCGCTGGCCATCATCGGAATCTTCAATCTGCCCCAGTCCCCCGCAGGCCGCGCATGCCCCCTGGGGGCTGTTGAAGGAAAAAAGCCGGGGGTCCAGGGGTTCCAGCCCGGTGCCACAGGTCGGGCAAACCCCCTTCAGGCTGAAAACCGTTTCATTTCCCAGGGCTTCAACCACCGTAAAACTACCGTTTCCCTCTGAAAGCGCCATGTCCAGCAAAGGAGCCAGCAGTTCGGGATTCAACCGGCCGGATGCCCACCGGCCGGTCTCTAGCTCGATGGTGTGCTCATGATAGCGGCTGAGCGCCATTCCGGGCAGGATCTGGGTCCATGCGCCGTCGATTTTGGCACGATTGATGCCGTTTTTCAGCGCTTTTGAGAGTACATCCTTGTGAAACCCTTTCCTCCCGCTCACCTTTGGTGTCAGGATGGATGCGGACACGACGGAATACCGCCGCAGAATCTCGTCGAAAATGGCCTGCCGGGTCTGGGTCACCAGTCTTTTGCCGCATCCCGGGCAGTGGCGATCTCCGAGCTTGCTGTATAACAGCCTTAAAAAATGATAGATCTCCGTCAGGGTCGCAACCGTGGATCTGCGGCTGGAATGGCTGATGCGCTGCTCGATGGCCACGGTCGGGGACAGCCCGGTGATCCGATCCACATCCGGACGCTCCAGAATGGTCATGTACTGGCGGACATACGGGGCCAGACTCTCGAGATACCGGCGCTGGCCTTCGGCAAACAGGACGTCAAAGGCAAGGGAGGACTTCCCCGACCCGGATACACCGGTCATCACGACCAGTTGATTGCGGGGAATGGATACGGTGACATTTTTCAGATTATGCTCCCGGGCGCCGCTGACGACAATGGCGCCGCCCCAGGCGGCGGCCGACTCTAAAACAACGGCAGGAATCATCGGAATTTCTCCGGGACTGACGGGTCTGAGATATTCTCGCAGAAATCTGCCGGTATGCGACGCGCTGCTCGCCGAAACCGCTTCCGGCGTTCCCGATACCACCACGGTCCCGCCGGCATCCCCGCCTTCCGGTCCCAGATCGATCACCCAGTCGGCGGTCTTGATCACATCCAGGTTATGCTCGATCACCAGGACCGTGTGGCCTTTTGTCGTGAGGCGCTGAAATACTTCAAGAAGCCGTTCGATGTCCTGGAAATGAAGTCCCGTGGTGGGTTCATCCAGGATGAAGAGCCGGTTGCGGGTCCCGGATTCCTGTAAAAACCGGGAAAGCTTCAGCCGCTGGGCTTCTCCGCCGGAGAGCGTGTTCAGGGGCTGGCCAAGCCTCAGATACCCCAGTCCCACATCCGAAAGCAGAGCCAGGGGTCCCGTGATCTGGGGAATATCCGCGAAAACGGCCAGGGCTTCATCCGTGGTCAGGTTAAAGATATCCGAAATATTCAGGCCAAGATAGCGGATGTTCAGGGCCTCCGGGGCATAGCGTTTTCCGGCGCACGTCGGACAGGTCACAAAAACATCCGATAGAAACTGCATCTCGATTTTTTCAAACCCTTCGCCTTTGCAGGCTTCACATCGTCCGCCCGGAACATTAAAGGAAAAATATCCAGCGGAGAATCCGTTTTCACGGGCCTGTGGCGTACTGGCCAGACGTTTTCGAAGGGGGTCCATGGCGCCGGTATAGGTCAAGGCATTGGCTCTGGGGGTTCGTCCCACCGCATGCTGATCCACCAAGACAGCTTCGGAGATGTTCTCCAGTCCCTGGATCGTCCGATACTTTCCCGGACGATCCGAAGCCTGGCCTTTGATCCGCTGAATGGCTTTGTAAAGGATGTCGCTGGCCAGTGTGGATTTTCCCGATCCGGACACGCCGGTAATACAGGTCATGACCCCCAAGGGAATGGCCACATTCACGTCTTTCAAATTGTTTTCAGACGCCCCTTCAATCCGTATCCATT
>CAIVVZ010000402.1 GCA_903909505.1 uncultured Desulfobacteraceae bacterium | reverse complement strand
CTTCTTTTTGCTGCCTCCCATAACAACTCGTTCTCCTTTCCCAGGTTAAAAGCACAAGCGGAGGCAATCTTCTTCTGCCTCCGCATTATAAAATTTTATTAATAATCTATTTTATTGAATACTGTCAATCGGTTTTCAATCTGAACACTGGTAAAAAAACAAAGTGAAGGGTGCCAGGCATACGGAGCGATTGACCGCGCTATCGCAACAATGAATATCTTCGTGTCAGAACGGTTTTAATATCTTATCCAGGTGAACCGGACCTGATATCAGTTTTTGATCCAGCATGATCTGTTCTGTCTGTTTCCAAGCGGGGATATCAATGCTTCCGATAATGCTCTCCGGCCCAGGCTTGATAAGGCCGCGTGTTGCCGCCAGCTGTCTGCGGATGATCTCCACCGGAGTATCCTTGTCGAACTGCCGGAGCACGGAAACCGCCTTCTCGTTATTTATCGGAGCCACCGCATCCCGCCAGCCTTCGATCAGCGCCTTTCGAAATTTATTCACAATGTCCGGCAGTTCGCTGAACATCTTTTGCGATGTAACCACGGAATTTGCCACAAACTTCACCCCAAATGCATCGGGATTGAAGAAGCTGACCCTTTCTCCAGCCTTCTCCAGCTTGTCCTGAATAATAATACCCTGGGCATTGACATAAACCGGCCACAAATCGACCTTTCCCTCATAAAACGGCGTGTAGTCATAGCGAACGCTGTACAAATCGACAGATGCTTCGCTGATGCCGAATTTGGCCAGAAGTGTCCGCATAATGGTTTCATCGTTTCCGCCAAAGGTGAGCCCCAGAGTTTTACCCCTGACAAAAGATCTTATGGCCGCCGGACTACCGAGGGTCAGCTTATCGGTTCGATACACCCATTGCAGCGGGTTCACCTGAAAGAGCTGAGCAATCACGACAATCGGAGATCCCTTTGCCACGGCCCGAATCACCTGGTCTGCCGACGCCACGCCAAACTGAGCATGGCCCAGTTCAAGCTCCTTGATGGCGTCGCGTTCAGGGCCGCCTTCCTTAACCATCACCTTCAGGCCGTTTCTGGCAAAAGCCCCGTGCACATCCGCATAGAGATCTCCCACGACACTGGTATTATAAAGCCATTTCAGGCGATAGGCAACCAGCGTCAAGTCCCCGCAGTCTCCGGTTCGCCCAAGCAGAATCAGCCAGACAACCCCCCAAACGATTGTTTTGATATGTTTCATCCGGCTCCCTGCCTTAAGCCCGGCACTTCCTCTGAATCACGTTTCCCATCCATTCCAGACCGGTAAGATAGAGTGATGTGCTGATGCCGATCAGAAACAGGGCTGTCAGAATTTTCGACAGATCGCTCTGATACAGCGCAGTTCGAATACTGTACCCGATGCCGGCATCCGCCGCAATGAATTCCGCAACGATGGTTCCGACCATTGCCATGGTGGCGCTGCCCGCAATGACAGTGGTCAGTTTGTTGATGTTTTCATAGGCTCGAATCCGAACCTGAAGCCGCCAGTTCATTCTTTTCGTTGCCACATAAAAATGTTCGATGCTGTCAACCGGTTCGGACAGAATGCCGATCACGGACAGCAGCAGGGGGAAATAACAGATCAACACCGCGATCAGCAGCCGGGTGATCAGTCCGTCCCCCAGAAGGATGAAGATGATGGGGGCCACCGCGACAATGGGATAGGCCTGAATGTTATAGGCTGCGGCCTTGATCAGGGATCCGATCCACGAATTCCGGCACCCGACAATTCCCACCAGAAAGGCCAGGACGATCGAAATGATGTGGCCAAGAACCGCAATCCACAGCGTATCCAGGACATTGAAAACGTATCTTAAAAAGACGGCTTTACAGGTCTGCCAGATTTCAACAGGGCTCGGAATCACATAATCCGAGAGGTTCAGAAGATATTTTACCAGAAGCAGCGACAGAAGTCCCAGAAAATAGACCAGAACGAACTGCTGAATGCGCCTATGAAGCATGAACGATCTCCAGCATGGTCTGCTCCAGTTCCTTCATCACGAAGGAGTTTTCATGTAACAGGTTTCGTCCGGAAATCATCTGGGTTTGCGGATACTTATGCGGGCTTCTCAGCACGATGATCTGATTGCAGAATTTGGCGATTTCCATCATGTTATGGGAGATATACAAAAAGCATTTTTCCGGAAACAGGGTTTTCAGGGTAATGATGATGCGACCACGGGTGGTTTCATCCACATTTGCCAGACTCTCATCCATGATCAGTAGATCAAATTCCTGAAGCAGATAGCGGATCAGGTTGGCCCTGTTTTTCTGGCCCAGGGACAACTGGCTGAATCTGGCGTTCATCACGGACTGAATTCCAAAGGCATCCACCAGCGCATTCAGCCTGTCCTGGCCCGAAGCGGGTGTGGTGGATGCCATCAGGTCCCCGATACCGGCCCACCCCGGAAACCGTTCCATGTTGTGGGTATAAAGGACTTCGGAAATGTGACGGCATTGGATCTGTCCGGAATACCCGGTCAATTCACGAGCGATCATTCGCGCAAGCGTTGTCTTTCCCAAACCGGATTGGCCAAACAGGGCATGAAAGCCAGGCCCTGTCACCTGGCAGCTCAGATGATCAAATACGCGGGTATCGGTTTGGGGGTATTGATAGGAAATGTCCTGGCATTCAATCTGCATAGCCATCCGGCAACCATCAATGAACCATATAAAGTGAGCGATACAATTCTGGCCGTCTGTTTGGAAGAAAATACCGCATCCGGTGATTCCGGACAGAAGCCAGACTTTCGGCTCTAAGGTGAATCACCAGTAGGCTTTCATTGCCGCCAATGTCTTTTTTCAGAATGTGGCCATCCGGCCCGATCGCCAGCGCCAGTCCGGGGAAATGCAGTTCCTGACCATTGTCCCCGGTCTGGTTACAGGCCAGGACAAAAATGCCGTTGTCATAGGCTCGGGCCGGCAAGTGCCGCATCCAGGATACATATTTTTCCTCCGGGGTTCCGCGTGGAGAGGCATGTGGAAAAAAAATTACATCCGCCCCTTTCACGGCCATCAGTGCTGACAGTTCCGGAAAATGGGCATCATAGCACAACTGGACCCCGCACAACACCCCTTTGATGGGAAATACCGGAACCTGGCCGGCGGGCGAAAACATTCCCTGCTCGGGCGGGGCAATATACAGTTTTCGATAAACCCCGATCCGACCGTCCGGAGTTGCCAGAATGTGGCTGGCATAGAGGCCCGCGCCGTCCATTTCAGCCATTCCGGCAAGAATGGCAATTTTTTCCCCTTTTGCCAAATCAGACAGCCTGTCGCTTGCCGGACCCGGTATTTGTTCGGGTTTCATAATTCCGGCGGACTGGACGCTGTACCCGGAAATGTTCATTTCCGGAAAGCACACCACATCGGCCCCAGCCTG
>CAIVVZ010000401.1 GCA_903909505.1 uncultured Desulfobacteraceae bacterium | reverse complement strand
CGACAAGGAAATCAACGGGAAAAATCCGCTGCAGGAGCGCCCCCTTTCCGATGAACCGCTCGTTCCGGCCTGGAAGCGTTACTTTCCGCAATACGCTTCCGATCCGTCACTTCATCCCTTCTCGTCAAGCAACAGGCAGGCAGCAACGTCTTGAAATAGCCCGTTTTCAGAATGGAATCGGTGATGTAAATCTTTTGAATACCGTAGCGCCCGACAACGGTTCGGATCTCATCCAGGGCTCTTTCGGGGCTTTTACTTCGAAAAAACAACATGTTGTGGTTGACGCCGCAAAATATACACTGGGACCTTCGGCCCCACCAGCAGCCGCGCGACAGTTCAATGGGAATCATCGGAGATTGAATATCCGGGGCCCATGTTTCAAGCCCAGCCTTGAAGTCTTCAAAATCGGGGACAGGCAAACGGTCAAGGGATTCGGATTCCCCGGAGCCTTGTGTCATCACGGCCCCGTGATCACGGTAGGAAACACCCTGGATCTTCTCGGGAATGTTGCTGGGATGTTTGCACCAGGAAAGGACCGCTTTTGGAAAGGAACAATCGGCCTGACCGCAGAATATCCAGTCGATGAAAGGAAACAATTTGAGCAGGGCCTTGTCGGTCGCCTCATTGCAGTTGGCACCCCCGAAAGCAATGATCTTTTCGGGGTAAGCCTTCTTGATTCGCCGCGCCAGGGCCAGGGAAGCCACCTGCTGAAAATAGACGGAAGTAAATCCGATTACCCCATACCTGTCCCAGGGAATGGCGGCCATCCATTTATCCAGAAACGGGCCGGCGCAGGAACGCATGACGCGAAGATCGCTTCGCGCAGGCTCGGGATTTTCCAAGCCAAGAGGCCTGATGCGTTCCATAAAGCTGATCCCGCCGCGATCGGATTCCGCCCAATCCGCTCCGAAAAGATCTTCTCCGAAAGGCCATTCGCCAAACAGGGTATAGGCGTTGACCCTGTCATAGATCTCAGATCGGCCGGTAAAGTTCCTGAAGGCCATATTCAGGTAGAGCAGATCGCAACAGATCCCTGCCTTTTCCCGCAAAATGGCCTTCAGTTGACTCAAGGCAAGGGAAGGGAAGGAAGCGTCGGCAAACGGCATGGAAATGAGCAGAACCCCTTCCTTCACGTTCTTTCTCCCCGCGATACTTCCCCTTTTACGGTTTCCCCTTCAGCATTGCAAAAAGGGCAGTTCGGACGTTTTTCCACGGGAGAAATTTTCATGCTCAAGGTAACGAGGTTAAACATCAGAACACGGTCCCTAAGCAGATCATGTCCGCCCACCAGATATTTGACGGCTTCCATGGCCTGAATGCTTCCGATAACCCCCAGAAGAGGCCCGATGACTCTGACAGGTCCGGGCCGGGTGTCCGCAGGAAGGTCGGCAGGAAGGTCAAGCATGCAGCGAAAGCAGGCGGAGCCTCCGGCAACAGTGCCCACCTTCCCCATATTATACCAGTTGGTCCCTGCAAACGCATACGGTTTCCGGCAGGTCGCCAGCACATCATTGATCATGAATTTTGTCTGAAGACCGCTGGCATCATCCAGGATAAAGTCATAATCCTCCGACAGATCCGCCAGATTTTCCCCATTCGCGGCAAACGGGTAGGTGTTGACCCGAATGTCGGGATTATTGGCAAGAATTCTCTCCTTTGCAGCCTCCACCTTGAACCTTCCCAAATCGCTGTGGGAGTAGAGAATCTGGCGGGAAAGGTTGGACAGTTCCACCACATCGGGATCCAAAAGCCCCAGGGTGCCGATCCCCATCGCCCCGGCATAGAGAGCGGCGGCAGATCCCCCTCCCCCGGTACCGATAATCAGCACTCTGGAATTCTTGAGTTTTTCCTGCCCGGCTTTCCCGATATTCGTCAGGGCGATCTGTCTGCTGTACCGCGTCAGGTCTGCATCTGTCAGCATGGCATCCTTCACAAAAGCTGCCTTTTTTTGAAGTAAAAAAAGTTCTTTTCCAGGGTCTCATCCAGAAACCGGGCGCTCTCGTGGCTGAATGCCACGGCTTCCGTCCGGAAATGATAATAATTGGGGAAAATAAGCGGGTAGGCGCGCACCAGGTCGATCACCGTGTTCAGGTTTTTTAGGTTATTGGCCACATAGGGGGCGCACTGTTTGGAGATCAGATGTTTCGAAAAAACCAGATCGTGTCCGTATTCTTTATAAAAACCGGTTCCGGGCAGGGGGCTGAGCAGATTAAAGTGGATGTTCACGTCCATGTTGTGCAGAAGCCACCGGCAATACAGGGTCTCCAGGAAGTCCTCTTTGGTCTCGAAAGGGTAGCCGTAAACAAAGGAGGCCGTGACGATCTGAAAATATTTTTTTGAAAGTTTGACGTTTTCGATGGCCTCTTCCACGGTAAATCCCTTTGCAATTTTTTGAAGGATCCGGTTGGAGCCCGACTCAAACCCGTAGAGAATGGAAGAAAAGTGGTTTCGGGTCATATCCCGCATCAGCGATTCCTCCACCCGGTTCAGCCTCCCGTAACAGGAGAAATGTCTCTGCCTGAAACGGTCCTGACCGGAGAAATCAAGAAACCGGTAAATGCGGTCCCGGTCCGTGATAAACGCTTCATCCAGCAGATAAATATTTTCGGGGCAATTTTCTCTGGTGTTTAAATAGGAGATCTCTTCCTTTATCTCTTCAAGGTCTCGCTTCTGATACACCGGATCCATGACCCTGGCGCTGCAAAACCCGCATTTAAACGGACACCCTCTTCCGGTAACAATGGGGGCGACACCGTACCGTTCAAGGGGTATCTCTTCAAGGACCGGAATCAGACTGGTCGCCACGATGGCTCCGGCCTTTCCCGGCGGATTTATCTGCGTCCGCCCTCCGTTATGCCAGGCAAGCCCGGCGATATGGCCGTAGTCCTCTCCGCCGTTCAGGATACATTCCACAAATTCCGGCAGGGATTCCTGGCCATCTCCAATGGCAACGGCATCGACAAATTCGAAAGCATCCAGAATTTCCGCAGCAATAACGGATGCCCCGATCCCCCCCAGAATAACCTTTTTATGGGGAGCCTTTTTCTTGAGCCGCTGAGACAGCAGAAGCACATAAGGAAGGGCGTGGGAATAGCAACTGAAGCCGATGATATCGGAGGCGCTTTTAAGGGTTGCTTCCAGTGAATCCAGATCGATGAAACTGTTTGGCGTTTCCATCTGAAAATCTCTGAAATCAACGATGAACCCCTTTTTGCGTAATGAGGCCGTCAAGACGATAGATGCCATGGGAAGCCAGAGACGCGGCGCATTCAGGATAAAATTGATCAGGGTGATATCCGCGTTTTTTTTCACGGTATGGGCCTCAATATTAAGTTGCCTGTTGATTTATTCAAACGGATCCCCTTGTTTGCCTCCAGCCATTTGCCGTAGCAGACGTCCAGATAGTCATTTTCCGCATTCTGGATTTTCCGGCGGATCTGTTTCAGGTCGTACCCCAAAGAGATGTCTTTCTCCGAACAGCACACTTTCGTAACCTTCTTTTCCCCGGATGGACCGCTGAACCGGCGTTGCAGTCGGCACGCTTTTTCCCGGGTCATGCCCGGGCAGTCAAAGCGCGCCACATTGGGAAAAAGGTCATGCCCCGGCAACCAGTTAACGCCCGACACATGATATTTTTCGGGATTGTTCCAGATATCGGAACCGTAGGTCATCTGAAACAGGTTGTAATTGTATCCTGCGATCAATTTTCGGGCGGACAGATCCTGTAACTTTTCAAACCCGGCCATGGCTTCCTGCTCCGTCTCTGTGGGAATTCCCACCATCATCAACAGAAATAGCTGAATGACGCCGTCTATCCCTTCAATGACATTTTCAATCTGTTCGGCTGAAATTCCCTTTCTGATCAACCGCAGAATCCGGTCGGAAAAGGATTCGATACCAAAGGAAAGGCGAACGCATCCGGCATCGCGAAGCAACATGCAAAGATCCCGGGTAAAATCGCCGGACAGGCGGCTTGATGCCACCCAGCGAACAGCGAGTTTGTCATCCACGATTCTTCCGGCAATATACGCCAGGACCTCCGGTTCGGAAAAGGCGGACGAAAAGGAGACGGTTCTGGCCCCGTGATCTCTGACAAGTGTCTCCAACTGCGCATAGAGTGCCTGTGGCTGCGGCCGGCAATAATTATGAAAGACCGGAATATCCGTTCTGCAAAAAGCGCACCGTTTCCATTTGCACCCCCTGGAAAGGCACAGGGGGACCACGACATTGTCCGGACCCAGAAGGTACTGATGGGGATCAAAAGAAGAATAATCCCCCGTGAACGACAAGCGATCCGGGGGATGGGGTTCCTGCCTGGCAGGCCGGATTTTTCCCTGGTGGCAGGTCACCACATTGGGAATCGAGACCGGATTCCGGCTGCCCGAGGTGATTTCTCGGAACAGCCTTTCCAGGGGTACTTCCCCTTCATCCAGAACCAGCGAATCGATCACCTCAAAAATTCTGGGATTTTTGATTTCCCGCAAATGGATGGAAACAAAGGAGCCTCCCAGGGTGATATGGGTATCCGGCCATTTTGTCTTGATCATTCGCGCGCACTGAAAGGCGGGAAAGACCTGGTCGTGAAAAGATACCGAAATCCCCACCAGGGGCGCCGGCCTTAAGGCAAACAGGGTATCGTTAAGAACCTCTTTCAATATTTCGGTGTAAAAATTCTCCTGATAGGCAGCCTTGACGAGATCTTCGCTGGCATATTTGCTCAGAAGATCCGTTTTCCTGAGCCTTGGGGCAAATGCGATGACCTCGGGGAAACGGCTGATGGTGGCCAACTCCAGGAGAAAACAGGCAAGGCCCGTATTGTCCGCGCTGCGGATGCGTGCCGGATCCAGTGGACATGCCAACAGATCCGCCAGCTCTTCTGTAAATTTTTCCTTCTTCAGGAGCAGATTGACTATGGCTTCATACTCCACAATCTGGGAAAAATTAAGACTGTTTTTACGGTTCAGCGCAACAATTCGATTTTCCAGATAGGCCAGCCCCGCCCGGATATTCGGTTCCGTAAGCAGCGCACGATAAAAACAAAGGTTCAGATCGATGTCCGAAACGCCGATACCATGGCATCGAAGAGAGGAAACCAGAACTGGCAGGCTGATGGAAGGGCCGCTGATGGATCCAAAGGGCGGATCGATCAGGACCATATCCGTCGGGCCGGTCTCTTTGTTATCATTGGCTTTCATCGAAAAAAACAACACTCCTTAAGTAGTTGACGATTTTTTCTTTCTCTTCCAGGCGCGGCGATTTGAAATGATAGACGCTCGGGAAAATGCGGGGATACGCACTTATCAGGTGCGCAACGGGCTCCAGGTTTTCCCTGGCGGATTCCAGATAGGGTGCACTCATAAAGGATGCAATTTCAGAGGATAAGACCAGACCCTCCCCGTAGGTTTCGTACAGCTCCGTCCCCGGAAGCGGCGCCAGGAGATGAAACTGCAACCGGATGTTCTCCATATGCAGGTGCCAGATATAGAACATGGTTTCCAGAAAATCATCAAACGTCTCAAATGGGAACCCGTAAATAAAAGAAGCAATGACGGTATCGATATATTTCCGGCATGTCATGACCGTCTCCACCGCTTCTTCGATGGAAAACCCTTTTTGGATTTTCCGAAGGACCCGGTTGGATCCGGACTCAACCCCGAAATAGAGACTGGTGAAACGGGCTTTTTTCAGATCCTTCATCAGGGCTTCATCGATCAGGTTTACGCGGCCGTAACATTTAAACGCCGCTTCGGAAGAAAAGTTGCTTTGTCCGATGAAATCCAGCAGGTCGTACGTCCTTGCCCGGTTATGAAGGAAGGCCTCATCGATCAGGTAAAATGTCTTGGGACCATTCTGGTGACTCAGGTATTGAATTTCCGCTTTCACCACTTCAAGGTCTCTTCGAATATACGCGGAATGAACGCTGGGAATGCAGCAAAAGGGGCATTTATAAACACAGCCCTTTGCAGAGAGAATAGGAGCGGTTTCGTACCGGTGAAGCGGCAGCATTTCAAAGGCCGGAATCATGCTGTCTGCCATATATCCGCTTGACGTCGGCCGGCACGGGGCCGTACCAGCGATTTCCCCGGTTTCGCTCCGACAGAGAACGCCTGGAATCCCCCGGCAGTCCGCTGACCCGGTTTCTTTCAACTGACGCACGAGTTCCGGTAGAATTTCCGGACGATCGTCCGTGACGATCACATCAAAACAGTCAAAATTCTCCATGACATCCGCTGCCACGAACCGGACGCCGAGCCCCCCCAGGATGATTTTCTTTTGCGGCACTTTCTGCTTGATCCGCTCGGCCGTCTTGATCACAAAAGGAAGGGCATGGGAATAGCAACTGATGGCGATGATGTCCGCGGAATCGTCAAAAAAGGAAACCATCCGGCCTGGATCCAGGAATTTGCGCCGTTCCACCAACTGATAGTCACGGAAATCAACCGAAATATTTTCTTTCGCAAGGGCCGTCATCAAGGCCAGGCAGTTGAGCGGAAGCCAGGGGCCATAGGACCCTGTATAATTCAGCATAAAATTCACCAGCGTGAGATCACATTTCTTGCCCAAGGGCCACACCCCATTCTTTCACAACCATTTCCTTAAAAAAGCCGAGACCTTCTCCGTGAACAGACGCTCTTTTCCAAACGGTTCAAAGGCACCTGCGATCAGTGAATCAAGGACTCGTCTGAAATACGGCGTTCAGCACGTCCTTGAAAAGATAGTAAGACTTGAGCATTCCGGCCGGCTCCAGAATATCATCTTCCTGCTTGACTCGGCAGTATGCGGCATCGTTCAGGGGAGCTGTAAAAAAACATTTCACGCATGCTTTCTCCCGCGAGCACTCCGAACACCCGCGTTCCTGAAGAATATGTGCCTGCATCCTCCCGAGCGTTTCCATGATTTCCCTTTTATGCACGGGAATCTTTCCCACAGGATCTCCTTGCCAGCAGACCCTGATATTGCCCCCGTCATCGATGATGGCTGTTTCCAGCATCCTGCAATTGGCCCCTTCTGCATGCCACCTGCACAGGGTGGACAATACCGGAAAGGCCTTGAACGACGCCAGATCCTCGATAAGAGAACCGGAATTCCCGGATTGTTTCAGGAATGAAATCACCGCCCGGCTGTCCTGGTCGCAAAATTCTCGGCAGATCATGGGAAAGCCGGTTTCGTTCCCGTTTTGAATCCAGCCCAGGCCATCCGCCGCGCCCCTGACTTTGACGGACGGCCCTTTATTGAAAGCCTCGCTTCTTCCGGGAATCCATTCCATGCATGTGCCGCCCGATGTTTCCGAACGATAGAAACCGGTCAGTTGTGTCGAAGGCGAGCATTGATCAAAAAGCGCCGAATAATTGGAGGACAGATGCCGTCTGTATGCGTCAAGTCCGGAATAGATCTGGATGATCTTTCCATTAAAGGCCAGGTTTTCCTTGAACCATTGAATCAGCGGCTCACTGAGAATATCCGTGGTGACGATCACATGATCGAACCAGGGTTTGGTATCGCCTCTTCTCACGGTCAGCCCCAGAACGTTCAGGGTATCCAGGGCATCGGCTTCCACCTCTTTCTTGACGACGGAATTCCTGGCGTGTGGAATGTCGCTGACCCTGAACGGATACGTAGTATGATACATGAGTTGATTTTTTGAAAACCGTTTCAATTGATATCCGTATTTTTCATGTCCGGGGAAAACGGGCGTTGCTTCAAACAGGGAAAAGAGATTATGCGCGTAGATATGGTAATCGAGCCCTTCCAGGAATTGGATGGTCCGGCGGGCTTCCTCGAGGGTTTCGGAGGGAAGGCCCACCATGATGCTGAGCCGGATGGGGTTCATGCCGATCTTTTTTGCATGAGACGCCATTTTTTTCAGCTTCTCAAGAAACATCCTCTCCTTTTCAAGGGAATCGGATGGGATGTCTTCAGCCGGATGGACCTTTCCCAATGCGCGAAGGATCCTG
>CAIVVZ010000400.1 GCA_903909505.1 uncultured Desulfobacteraceae bacterium | reverse complement strand
GGCTCCATTTCCGAATGGATGAACCGCCGCCGGTTTGAACATGACCAAATGGTAATCTTCCGATCATCTTCCCGTCACGTTTCCTCCTTATAATGGTGATAAAAAATCGGGCATATGCCCCCCATTATCACAAGGAGAATTTGTCATGAAACCGCAGAAAAATTTCAAAACCATTTTCATCGCCCTGCTTCTGGCAGGGACCCTCATTATCGGAATCGGGTTCGGGATGACGCCGGCGTCAAAAGCCAATGAACCGGCACCGGCTCCGCCATCAAGCGTTTTTGCCGGAGCAGCGATGGTTCCGGGCAATTTCAGCGATATTGCCGACCAGGTCCGGGCAGGTGTGGTCAACATCCAGGTCAGCAAGAAGGTCAGCAACGCCGAATTTCCGAATTTACAGGGGAATCCTTTTGGAGACCGGAATCCCTTTGGGGAATTTTTCGGCCCCTTCGGAGGTAATCCGCATGAGAGAAAACAGCAGGGAGTGGGTTCCGGATGCATTATCAGCCAGGATGGATACATCCTGACCAATAATCATGTGATCGAAGGCGCGGACCAGATCAAGGTCAAGCTGGCGGACGGAAAGGAACTCGACGGCCGGATCATCGGCCGGGACCCCAAGACCGATCTTGCCCTGGTCAAGATCGACGGCGCTTCGGATCTTAAGCCTCTGAAGCTGGGAGATTCGGACGCACTGAGGGTTGGCAACTGGGTGGTTGCCGTCGGCAGTCCCTTCGGCCTGGAACAGACGGTTACAGCGGGGATCGTCAGCGCCAAGGGCCGGGTGATCGGCTCCGGACCCTATGACAATTTCATCCAGACCGACGCCTCCATCAATCCCGGAAACAGCGGTGGCCCTCTGATCAACATGCAGGCGGAGGTGGTGGGCATCAACACGGCTATTATGGCTTCCGGCCAGGGGATCGGGTTTGCGATTCCGATCAACATGGCCAAGGACATCGTTCCCCAGCTCGAAAAGACGGGGCATGTGACGCGGGGTCTTCTGGGCGTCAGCATTCAGGATTTGACCCCGGAACTGGCAAAGTCTTTCGGACTCAAGGAGACCCATGGGGCGCTTGTCGCCAAAGTGGTTTCCGGCAGTCCGGCCGAGAAAGCGGGGATCGCATTAGGGGACGTGATCGTGCAGTTTAACGGCCAGACGGTAACGGGATCCAAAGATCTTTCGCGGATTGTCGCCGCAACACCGGTTGGGGAAACCGTAGCGGTTCGGGTGATACGGAACGGCAAAACGATTGACCTCCAGGCGAAAGTCGGGGAAATGGAAGAAGAGAGCGCAACCGCATCGGCGGGAGATGTTTCCCATAAAACGCTCGGGGTTTCCGTGCAGAATCTGACGCCTCAGATTGCCAGGGAACTTGGCCTCAAGAAAAATATCGGCGTTGTGGTCACAGGCGTTGAACCTGGGAGCGCTGCTGCCGAAGCCATGATCCAGACAGGCGACGTCATTCAGGAAATCGACCGGAAACCGGTCAAGAATGTCACTGATTTTATGCAGAAAATCGAGAAGGCAAAAGCCGGAGAGACGCTGCTGCTTCTGATAGAAAGGGAACAGAACTCCCTGTTTGTCGCAATAACGATCAAATAGCATTCCCTCTGGCATGCCCGGCCGGCAGGAACTTACCTGCCGGCCGGGCATGCTGTAGTTTTCCACAATGTCGTCGATCTAAGGCACAACCTTCCCCCCATTTTTGAAAAGGGGTGTCAGGGGGAGCAACCTTCAACGAATTTGTTTTGGCCCAATGATAAAAACTGGAGGAGTGACATTCAGAAATAATTACAATAAAGAAAAAAACAATGTTAAGATAATAAAGATCATTCTCATTGGGCGCCTTACTGCCGCCATCCTTACCATTGTCCAGTTGAAAGAATGGAGAGGAATTTAAAGATTTAATTCCGCCCATGTTTTATATGAAAACGATCCTTTCTTTCACTATTTTTTCAATGCTCCCCGCAAAATGCCCAAAAAATTCAAACGGGAGATGAAAGGACTGGGCTCCGGAATGATCATGGATCCCGATGGCCATATTCTGACCAACAATCACGTGGTTGCC
>CAIVVZ010000399.1 GCA_903909505.1 uncultured Desulfobacteraceae bacterium | reverse complement strand
TCTGTCACGATGCCGCCTATTCGGAGATGGCCTTTGACGGATACCGTCCGCCCAGTTTTCTGGAGACGGAGGGCGCCAAAGCAGTCGGCGTTGAATTTCATTCCCTTTCCAAAACTTATAACATGACCGGTTGGCGGCTCGGGTTTGCCGTGGGCAGAGCCGAAGTGATACAGGCTCTGGGGCAGATCAAGAGCAATATTGATTCGGGCGCATTCCAGGCGGTTCAGTTTGCCGGTATTGCGGCCCTGGACGGGGATCAGGCCTGCGTGGAGAACATGAACCGCGAGTATACGCTTCGCCGGAATATTCTGGTGGATGGCCTTCGCGAAATCGGACTGTCCGTGGAAAAACCCCGTGCCACGTTTTATGTATGGATTGAAATTCCCATGGGGTATACTTCGACATCCTTTGCCTCCCATCTCCTGACACGGGCCGGTATTGTGGCAACGCCGGGAAATGGCTTCGGCGCTCCCGGTGAAGGCTATGTCCGCATGGCTCTGACCGTGGGAACCGAGCGGATGAAGGAAGCCGTGGCCAGGATGAAATCCATAGGGTTCTGAACATGTTTGTGCACACGGCATTTGTGGGCGTGGGTTCGAACCTGGGACAGAAGCAGGACAACTGCCTGCTGGGGATTGCGGAACTGACTTCAAATGGCCATTCCCGGCTGCTGAATCAATCCAGGCTGTATCGGACAGAGCCGGTTGATTATCTGGATCAGGACTGGTTTGTGAATTGTGTGGTGCAGATCGTCACTTGCCTGGATCCTTTTGAGCTCCTGGCCGTATTGCAGGACATCCAGAAAAAGGCGGGCCGGATTTCGGATGCCATTCGATTCGGCCCCCGGATTCTGGATATGGATGTCATTTTTTTTGATGCAACCGTCATCGACCATCCGGACCTGACACTTCCGCATCCACGGATGCACCTCAGGCGATTTGTGTTAAAACCGTTATGCGACATGGATCCGACTTTGCGCCATCCCATCCTTAACCAGACGGTTCAGCAACTGCTGGACAACCTTGAAGATGCGGGACAGGGGATCGTTGAATTATCATGACTAAAATCATTGTACTCATTGCCGTCGGGTATATCGGATTTCGGCTCTTGAAATCCTGGATTGTAAAGCATATAAGTATTTCTCAGGCGGGCACAAATCAACCGCCCGGCGAAATTGACGATATCATGGTTCAGGACCCGGTTTGTCAGGTGTATTTCCCCAAAAGAAGCGGTGTCCATTTACATCGGAATGGCAAAGATCTATATTTTTGCAGTCCGGAATGCCGTCAGCGGTACATATCGAATTCATAGCAGGTAAGAGGCTATGTCTCATTGAAGAGCGGCCGGTGAGTTCTACATGACGGGTCCTGACCTGCAACATCGAGCATTTTTATAAAAGGAGCAGTCCATTGAAATTTTTTCTTGATACGGCAAATATCGATGAAATCAGAGAAGCGTACAGCATGGGCATGGTGGATGGCGTTACCACCAACCCCAGCTTGATAGCCAAGGAAGGCCGGGATTTCGAAACCATTATCCGGGATATCTGTGAAATTGTGGATGGTCCCATCAGCGCGGAAGTGATCAGTCTGGATATGGAGGGGATGCTGAAAGAGGCCCGCCATCTGGCCGAAATTCATCGGAATATCGTGGTGAAGGTGCCGATGACGGTTGACGGCATCAAGGCCACGCGCATTCTTTCGCAAGAAGGTATCGACACCAATGTCACCCTGGTCTTTTCACCGCTTCAGGCCCTGATGGCGGCCAAGGCAGGAGCCACCTATGTCAGTCCGTTTATCGGGCGGCTGGATGATGTTTCTCAGGATGGTATGGTCTTGATCGAGCAGATCGTTCAGATCTATCAGAACTATACGTTTCATACGCAGGTTATTGTGGCCAGCGTCCGCAACCCGCTTCATGTGCTGGAATCCGCGTTGTTAGGCGCGGATATTGCGACCATTCCGTTTAATGTTCTGGCAAAATTTGCCTCCCACCCTCTGACCGACAGGGGGATTCAATCCTTTTTGAATGACTGGAACAAGTCAAAAACATGCGGATAAACAGGCTTCAACTCGATAAGGCCAAAGAACTGCTGAGCCATCCGAATTTTCTGACGATGTGCCGGGTGGCCGCCATACCGGGGATTATTCTGCTCATGCTGTGTCCCAGCCGGCTCAGCGCATTCATGGCAGCCCTTCTTTTCAGCGCGGCAGCGATCACCGATTATTTTGACGGTTTTTTTGCGCGAAGCCGGGGGTTGACATCGGAATTCGGGAAGCTGATGGATCCCCTTGCCGACAAGCTTTTGGTCTCATCCGCCTTAATCATGATTGTTTCCCATGAATGGATCCCCGGATGGGTCATCTGCATCATCATCGGCCGGGAGATTGCCATTACCGGACTCCGGAACGTGATGGCCGAGAACAACGAGGATATCTCCGCCTCAAATCTGGGAAAGTACAAAACAGGCTTTCAGATCGCCGCCATCATCCCCCTGTTGATTCATTATCCCTATTTTGGAATCAACTTTCATGGCATCGGCATGTTTTTTCTGTGGGGAGCGCTCATCTACACGGTCTGGTCGGGACTGGACTACGGGTACCGTTTCAAGCGATTTTTGGTCAAGCCATGAAGGATGGATTTGAAAAAAGAGGTTGACAACGAGGGCGGAAAAAGTTAGATAGATTGCGCTTCTGAGCGGGAATAACTCAGCGGTAGAGTGCAACCTTGCCAAGGTTGAAGTCGCGGGTTCAAATCCCGTTTCCCGCTCCATTTTTATTGGCGGCATAGCCAAGTGGTAAGGCAACGGTCTGCAAAATCGTTATTCTCCGGTTCAAATCCGGATGCCGCCTCCACCAGATAATCAAGGGCTGAATTTATTCAGCCCTTTTTAGTTTGAGCGCACTGCAAGCGGTATCCACGTCACCACTCCAGCATAACAAATTCGCAATTCGCCCATTATGCCCAGCTTTCGATGATTTCTTTGGCGACAACGCAGTTGAAACCCAAGTCGAAAGCAGCGCGGGTGGTTGCGTTTGGGCGGCGGCTTCTGCCCCCGCGATTCCGGTCCAGGTCTATGTTCGTTCAGCTTTTCTTCTCGGGGGTTTCCGCGTTGCCAATCAGGGCTTCCGGATTCGCGATAATCGGCTCAGCCTGACGGTCCGAGAGGGTAAACACGGAACCGGTTTCCGAAGACGAAGACGGATAAACCGTGGCGTCCTTTTCGGTTTTGGCGTAAAGGGTCAGGGTGTAGTCTTTTTTTCCCTTGATAACGATGCTGCTGATTGGATTTGAAAGATCGGAAATGTTTTTCCCCTCCAGGTATGATTCGCAGGACAAATGGGAAAGCGAGGAAAGCAGCCGGTTCATTTTGGACAGATCCGCAGGTTTTCCCTGATCCGTCAGCCACAGGATTTCGGCCGGTTTGACTGCTGCATCGGCGGGCGGAGCTCCCTCGGCGGTAGCGGGAGCAGGTGCCGCGGGCGGCGGAGCTATTTCGCTTTTGCGGATCACCGTCTGTTTACCTTCCTTCGTAATGACGATTTCCGTGACCTCTTCTAAGTTAAATGCGAGAACAGTTTTGTCGCGCAGCTTGTCCGCGGTCTGATCAAAGGCGGTTTTCAGATTCTGCTGCGCGTGATACACCTCCGGAGCATCTCCAACCCGGACAAACGTATGCTGGAACGTGGGCGCGGTTTTTCCGATCTGAATATCGCGCTTTAGATCCTCTCCTGCCCAGGCCTTGACGCGAATGGCTTTGTCTGGCTCCAGATCGTACCGTGACCAGGACTTGGATTCGGATACCAACGCGGTCAAAGACAGCTTTTCCAGATCTTCCAGCATAGTATTCACCTTGCCGGAATCGGCCGAATATGCCAAGGGCTGAATTTGCCACTTTGTATCTTTTTTATCCAGAACAACCGTTCCTTCCGGGCGTGCGATCTCGATCCGGGTGATGTCTGATACGGCAATTTTTGAAAAGGTCGGGAGCCGGTATTCCGTCCGGTCGGTTTCTCGGACCGACAGGTAGCCGATCAGCAAAACAATGGCAATGGCGATAAAAATATATTCTTTTTTAAGTTTCATCATCAACCTTCCTGCTTTTGAAACAACAATTGAATTTGCCGTCTGCGGGATTTGCGGCGAAGCCATACGGCCAGACCCGCAAGGACAACCAGAACCGGAAGCCCGGCAATGTTCAGGGACTTGATGCCGGCTTTTGCCATAGGTGAAAGATCCGCCAGCGGATTGAAACGCTGTTCCTTGCTGCGCATCATCGCAATGTCCTGATGGTTATTGAGATAATCCAGAACATTCAGGATAAAGACGGCATTGGGGCTTCGTCCGGCTTCATCCAGGATATTGTCTTTCAGCATTTCAGAAGATGCCATCAGAAAAATTTTCCCGGGTTTCCCTTTGGAGATCACCTTCGCGTCCCCTTCAATTTTTGAAAGGTCAGCGGAAGCAGCAGGAGCGGCAGGTGGGGCTTCTGGGGTCGGTTTTTTCTCCGGGGTTTCCGGGTCTTCGGATTCATCCGGGTTTGTTTGAGATTTATCCGGCTGTGGTTTTTCCGGGATGGGTTTTCCCGCAAAATAACTGGGGAATTCCCCTTCCAGAATATAGGCCAGGGGTTCTGGGGCCATTTTTTCATTTGCGGCAGGCGGCTGAATGAAAAGGGGATTGAGGTTCAGCGGCGCTTTCATTTCCCAGGACCTTGCGGAAGATGAGAACAGTAGATTGGCCTTGATCCCGTTTTGCGTGAGCTTTTCGCTGTTTGCCAAAAGAGGGGACATTTTATAGGCGACCAGTCCCTTGATCGGTTTCATGAACGGATAATCCTTGTTGATCTGCTCATTTTTGATCAGGGGCGCAAAATAGATATTCCGCTCTCCGCCGCCATACTGCTGCGGAACCTGCTGTTTGAAACTGTTCTCGTCCATCACCATCACCGGTTTGATGCTGATGCCGTAATGCTCCAGAAGCTTATCCAGACCGGTATTCAAGGGAACTTGCTGAGGCCCCTGGGCGTTGAACATGTTCTGCTGGCCACCGCCCTCTTTAAATGCATCCAGAAAAATGGCCAGGTTTTTTCCCTTCATCAGATACTGGTCTATCTGGAAGAGATCATAATCGCTGAAGGGCGTTGTGGGGCCGGCGATCACCAGGCAGTTAAAGCCGTCCAAAGTCGTCTGGTCCTTGAGCTGAATGTCCTTGAACGAATAGGTTTTGGAAACCAGGCTGCGGAACGTTTCCACGTCTTGCGGAGCTCCCTGCTGGCCGCGGCCCATCGGAGAGCCGTAGAGATTGGGCGTGCCGTGATCCGCCAAATACCCGACGGTTTCATTGATACCGATAAGAGTTTCAACCTGTTTGTTCATGGCCTCTTCAATAGTATTCATGTCCGCCAGTTGATACTGGGTGCCGAGGATGGGAATCTGAATGACTTGCAGCAGCGGAATGGTGACGGTTTTTGTGCCGTATTGCACCACCATGCCGATGGCGCCTTGGCCGGCCGGAATCTTGCCGTTAGAAAGCTCCGGCCATTTGAGCGTCATGATCTGGTTTGCCGCAATGTCCGACTCCAGCTTCGGATCCACGGTGGGATCCATGAAGGCATAAGACAGTTTTCCATAGAGCTGACTGTTTAGTTTTTTGACCAGAGATTCAATATCCGCGTTGAGCTGGGGCAGGGTTTTAAGTCCCATGTAGGGAGCAATCGCATCTATCGAGGAAGACTTGTAGAGCTTTACCTGGACGTTGTCTTTCAGCCCCAGCAGCACACTGACCTTGTTGGTGAGTTTCTGAATCGCGGTGGTAATCTGATATTCGAGCCCATCGGTGCTGGTAATGGCCGGAATGCGTTCCACCAGATCCCCGTGAATCAGAACCAGCCCCATATAGGCTTTTTGAAATTTGACCTCGTCATTTTCAACGGCCTGAATCTGAACCGGCTGCACGCCGTAGGATTCAGCCAGCTTCTGATTATCGATTTTGGCCGACTGCGGCGCGCCGTCATCCGGGCTGACATCGTAAAAGCGGTAATTGAAGTTCTTTCCGGCGGATACCGCGTATTCGGCCAGAAGGTCGTGGAGATACCGCTCGGTGCTGTTGTGCGGCGCCGGAAGATTCCGCGTAAAGAAGACATGAAGGGTCAAAGGTTCGGAAAGGGCTTTGACCGCATCGCGGCTGGCCTTTGATAGAGAATAGATATGGTTTCCGGTAAGATCAATGCGCGCAAAAAGCGTCATGCCCGCTATGTTTAAAAGAATCAATGCCGCAGCGTAAGCGATGAATTTGATGTATTTTCCGGATCGCTGTGTTCGGTTCGTCTGTTTTTCCATAATGGTGCTCCTTAACATTTTTCCCGCATGGCCAGATTGGCGCCGTAGAGTCCGATAAATCCGACGCTGATAAAATACAGGATATCCCGCGTATCCAGAATGCCCTTGGCGATGTTTTGAAAATGAAAATCCGCTCCCAGGTATTCAAAGAAACCCAGCAGGGACTGGGGCAGAAAAAAGAGCATCTTGTCGATCAGGCACAGGCTGAAGCAGATGGCCGTTCCCACGATGAAGGCAATGATCTGATTCCGGGTCAGGGATGAGGCCAGAAGACCGATGGCTGAAAATGCAGCGCCAAGCAGCAATGCGCCAATATATCCGCCCAATACGGGGCCCCAGTCCAGGGCGCCCAGAACTGAAACCGTGACCGGATACAAAAGGGTCGGTGCCAGCATGACAGCCGTAAAACCGGTCGCCGCCAGGAATTTGCCCAGAATGACATCGCTGAAAGTTACCGGAAGGGTCAGCAGGGTTTCATACGAGCCGACGCTGAACTCCTCGGAAAGCAGGCGCATGGTGATTGCCGGCACGACAAAGGCGAAAACCAGGGGCAAAAGGGAGAAAAAATTTCGAAGACTGGCCTGATTTTGCAGAAAAAAAGTCGTAAAGAAAAACCAGCCGGTGACGATCAGAAACACCGAAATGACGATGTAGGCAACCGGCGATACCATGTATGCGCTGAATTCTCTTTTAAAGATATGGATGACGGGGCTCATGTTAGTTCTCCAGGGTAAGTTC
>CAIVVZ010000398.1 GCA_903909505.1 uncultured Desulfobacteraceae bacterium | reverse complement strand
TCTCTTGTGTTACTGGGCGGTGAGGGAACTGGGTGTACCCATGTCTTCCCTGGCGCGAAAGCTCGGGATATCCATTCCATCCATCAGTAATTCCGTTAGCCGTGGTCAAAAAATTGCAGAGGAAAAAGGGTGTTTTTTATTAGAAACTTAAAAACCTAACAGCGTCCCCTTTTTAGTTTAGTCCTTTTTATCTTTTTTCTGTCCGCAGTCCACAACGTTAAGATTCCGTATTCAGAAGATCAACAGGAGAATAGGAATGATCGAAACAAAAGAAATCAATCCATGGAAATGGCAAGATCAGTTTGGCTTTTCTCAGGCAATTGAAGTTCAAGGCGGAAAGCGCGTTGTCTATTGCTCTGGCCAAACATCAGTAGACGAAAGAGGAGTCCCCGTACATATTGGTGATATGGCCAAACAAATAAATAAGGCATTAGACAACCTTGAAACGGTATTGAAACATACAGGCATGAAGTTGACAAACATCGTAAGGTTAAATTACTACACAACCAATATGGCTGCATTTTTACAGGCCGCGCCAGCATTCGGTCCTCGTGTAGCAATGGCTGGTTGTAAACCATCTTCAACATTACTTGCCGTTTCTGGCCTTTTTCACCCCGATCTCATGATTGAGATAGAAGCAACGGCGATTGAATAAAGGCGTATAACAAGCGAGTCAATCTGACCGAACATGGGTACGATCCATTCAAGATTGAACATATTGTATTACCATTAAACAACAATAATCTTTTCGTTTTTCTTAGAAAGATCGGCTATTCCGATACCCATTTTCAAGGGGCTTTATGTAAAGGAGCGCAGGCTTGCCATGAAAAAAAATATAGGATATTTTGGGGCTCTTCTCTTGATTGTTGGCCTGCTTTATAGCCGCTCTTTTTTTCTGCAGAATTCCATTCCTGATTACAGTGTTACAACCAAGGCGGGCGAACAGGCCACCTGCGTCACTACAACAGTTCCCGCCATAGAACCAGGCCAACTCACAGATTCGGATACGCTAACATTCCCGCCCAAATCTCAACCCCTGGTTTTGCCTTCCAATACCTATCCCCCTTTTAATTTGAAAGATGAAACTGGCAGATGGCGGGGGGCTGATATTGAAATTGTTGAAGCGGTTCTGGGCCGAATGGGCTACCGGGTTGAGTGGGTTGAAATTCCCTTTGCCCGGTCTCTGGAAGAAATGAAAACAGCCAAATTTCCAGCCATGGCTCCCTGTGTTGTTGGCGGCGGCAGGGAGGAATATATTTTCTTCTCAGCACCGGTTTCTTCAATTTTCTCCGTTCTCTGGAAGAAGAAGAGAGATGACTTTTCCTGGCACACCTACGATGACCTGAAGGGGCGAGTAATCGGTGCTTCCTATTATAATTATGGTGCCGGATTTCTGGAAGCCGGTAAGGCTGGGCAATTCAAACTTGACATGGTGGCCGCTAACGCTCCGGAGATTATTCACTTCCGCAAACTGCTCCAGAACAAGATCGATATGTTTATTTGCGAGCGCAGTGTTGGTTTATATCTGCGCACAAAACATGCCCCGGAATTTGACGAGGTTAATTACGCTCCCACTGGGGTCGGCCCAGCAAGGCCTTTTTGTTTTGCCGTTTCCAGGAAATATTTTGAGGGCCGTGAAAAGCAGATGCATGAATTTGTTGATGCGTTTAACCGGGAACTGGCTATTTTTTCCAGGGAGGGCGAACGAATAAAGATATTTGACAAATACCACATGCTGATCCCGGTTGATGACCAAGGTATGATTGTTGTTCCCGGTGGAATATGAAGAAATTACACAATTATAATAAAATCGTTTATGTTGCCCAGTTCACCCTGCTGGTCATGTTCTGTGTCTTTGTTGTTTTCTGGGAAAACCATTGCCTCAAAAAGGAGATCCTTGATCTCCACAAGCAAGCTCAGGTCATCGAAACCAGTCTTTGGAATTTAGAGCCCATAAGCCCTATTCCCTACCTGGAACTTATGACCCGGCTCAATCATTATGAACAGCTTTCAGTCTATGCTGTCAATGATAAGCCGTTTGCCCAAGTGAAGGGACCGGAATGCGGCCTGCTTGACCAGCTTCTGATCAAAGCAGGGCTGATTTTTAAAATAAATTTACGGGCTGAAATTCTTCACGGTAACACGGTTGTCGGTAGAATTGAAGCGATCCAACTCCATGACACCATCTATCTGTATCTCTATTTATTCCTGGTTATGGCACTCATCCTGCTGGGATTAAAGTATTTCATCAAGACCCTCCAAGCCAAAGACACCCTTGAACTCCGTGTGCAGGAAAGGACGGATGAACTGGAGACAGCTAATCGAGAGCTTCAGGCAGGAGAAGAGCGGTACCGGGAGATTTACAACGCCCCAAGCGAGGCGATTTTCTTGCATGACGCCGATACCGGCAAAATCATAGATGTCAACACAGGGATGCTGAACATGTATGGCTACAGCTATGAGGAGGCGCTCCAGGTTGGAGTCGGTGACATCAGCTCCGGAGAGCCCCCTTATACGATCGATGAATCTCGGCAGATAATTTTAAATGCTGTATTGCATGGCCCCCAGACCTTTGAGTGGCATTCCAGAAAAAAGAACGGTACTCTTTTCTGGACGGAGGTGTCCTTGAAATATATCGAGTTCAGGGGCTATCGTTATGTTATTGCCGTTGTCAGGGATATAAACGACCGTAAACAGGTGGAGGAGTCTCTTTATTTCACCCAATCTGCCATAGATCATGCGACCGATAGTGCCATTTGGATTGGACAGGATGGGGGGCTTATCTATGTGAATGACGCAGCATGCCGAAGCCTTGGCTATTCTCGGGAAGAACTCCTGACAAAGGCTATAAATGATTTCGATCCGGACTATCCGTTTGAAGCCTGGGCCAGCCATTGGCAAGATTTAAAAGAAAAAGGTTCTCTTACCTTTGAAACAATCCATCGAAAAAAGGATGGCAAAATCTTCCCTGTGGAAGTTGTGGCTACATTTGTGGAATATAACGGGAAGGGATTTAATTGCTCATTTGTTCGAGACATCTCCGAGCGGAAACTGGCTGAAAAAAATCTATCATCCGAAAAAGAGAGGCTTGCCGTAACTTTGCGGAGCATAGGAGATGCTGTCATCACAACGGACCTCTCCGGAAATATTGTTATGCTGAACAAGGTCGCTGAAAACCTTACGGGATGGAGCAATGCAGAGGCTTTCGGCAGGCCTTTGGAAGAGGTTTTTCATATTGTCAATGAACAGACCAGAGATGTCTGCGAGAACCCGGTCACCAAAGTGATCAGCAGTGGCCAGATTATCGGGCTTGCCAATCACGCCATTTTGGTTGCACGAGACGGCACGGAACGGAGGATTGCTGACAGTGGGGCACCTATTCTTGACTCCGATGGCAATGTCCTCGGGGTGGTTCTTGTCTTCAGAGATGTTACCGAGCAGAGCAAAATAGAAAAAGAGCTGCTCAAGGTCAAGAAGCTTGAGTCAATCGGGGTGCTGGCCGGTGGTATTGCTCATGACTTTAATAATATTCTGACAGCTATTTTGGGGAATATCAATTTAGCCCTTTTCGATACAGGTCTGAAAAACGAAACAAAAAAACTTTTGTCCGAGGCTGAAAAGGCCTCACACAGGGCTAGAGACCTGACACAGCAGTTACTGACTTTTGCCAGGGGAGGTGAACCTGTCAAAGAGGTGTCTTCCCTGGAAAGTGTGACCAAAGATTCAGCAAATTTTATCCTTCATGGCGGCAAGGTCGCCTGCCGTTTCGATGTTCCAGAAGATTTATGGCTTGTTGATATTGATAAAGGACAAATCAGCCAGGTAATCCAAAACATTGTTCTCAATGCCAGCCAGGCGATGCCTGAAGGCGGAGTAGTCACAGTTACTTGTGAGAATTATTCTTCTGATGATGCCCCCATTATCCCTGCTCCACGAAAAAAAAAATTTGTGAAAATAGCCATTCGAGATAAGGGGATAGGCATACCAGCGAATGTAGTGGAGAAGATCTTTGACCCTTATTTCTCAACTAAGCAGGAAGGAAGCGGGCTAGGTCTGGCAATAACTCATTCGATAATCAGCAAACATGGTGGTCATATCTCGGTAGATTCCTCTCCTGGGGTTGGTACTACTTTTACTCTTTACCTTCCAGCCTCAGAACATGAAAACGCTAAAACTCAGAAATCTGAAGATTATATAAACCCATCTTCACATGCAAAAGTTCTGGTAATGGATGATGACGAGATGGTGAGAAATGTAGTCAAAGCGATGTTAGTTCAATTAGGACATGAAGTCTTTCTATCAGCAGATGGAAGGGAGGCCGTGAAATTGTATAAAGGCTCCATGGACTCAAGCAAATTGTTTGATCTGGTAATCATGGATCTTACCATCCCTGGTGGCATGGGTGGAGAAGAAGCAGTGCAGGAAATCCTCAAAATTGATCCAAAAGCAAAAGTCATTGTTTCAAGTGGTTACTCAACTGATCCAATCATGTCAAATTTCAGAGACTATGGTTTCTGCTCAGCAATTGTAAAGCCATACCAACGACAGGAACTATCCAGGATAATTGGTCTGATCACCGATTGATGACAGCATGCCAAAGGCTTCAACAACCTAAATGTGAAATTTTGGAGTATCCCAACATGTTATTTATGACATCGGAGATCGCCGAACCAGACAGTTCACTTGACACCGGGAAGTTCTGCAGTGCTGACACGTCAAGTACAACACCGGCGATTTTTGTTGCGAATTCCTTGGCTTGTTGTCTCGTTGCCTGCTGGGCTCTCACGTCAACCTCCGGCGCTTCATCCGCCTTACCGACAACGGGTACTACTCAAATGCGGTCCATAAGGGGCATGCAGGCTCAGTGAGTATCGGAAAAGGCAAGAAGTATCAAACAACTTTTTTCCGTGTTATTTTATCCTTCTCAAATTTCCAAGAAAGTGTTAACCTCTATCAACTCATATCCAAAAGTGGCACCAGTTTTAGACCATTTCTAGTTTCCTGGTAACACGGACAAGTGGGAAAGAATCGCCATGAATCAGGACAACACAAATGCCGAGATGGACAACGACCCATCTCTTTCTCCGCCTGTCGACGATGCACCTATCTCCGACAAAAAAAAGCTCTTGGCGGACAACACCATCAAGAACTACGTCATTCTGGCCATGGGCACCGGCCTGATACCCTCCGCCCTGGTTGATATTGTGGCCATAACGGCCCTTGAAGTGAAGATGATCGGGGATCTGGCGCGGGTGTACGACTTTCCCGTTCCCCATCGACTGGTGCGCTACAAGGTCCTCATCTCCCTGATCGGCAGTATCGGACCGGTCTATCTGTCCGTCAAGATGCATTCGGCCCTCAAGAGCGTGCCCCTGATCGGCCATGCCGTCTATGTGGGAATGCTGTCCATCACGGGTGGCGCCGCGATGTATGCGGTCGGTAAGGTATTTCAGAAGCACTACGAATCAGGAGGAACCTTCCTGAGCAGCGAGAATTCGGTTTTGAAAAACTATTTCCAGGAGAAATATCAGGAAGGGAAAAAGATGGCGCCGGGCTATGCGGGTCCGGCTACACCCTGACAAGGAACCCTCATGCAAGTTGGACTGATAAACTTTATAAAAAAAGAGTCGAACCAGACCGGCAATAAGATTCTGATGGCCTCGCTCCTGGCCGGAATATCCAACGGCTTTCTTATCGTGGTGATCAATCAGGCTTCCCAGAATTATGCCGATCTGAACTTCAGATACCTCCTCATTTTTGGATTAAGTGTGCTCATCCTCGCACTGACCAGGCAATATACCCTCTATCAAACATCGACCATCGCCCGTGCGGCCCTTACCAAGACGAATTTGAGAATCGCGGACAAGATCAGACACTCCAATCTGGCGATATTCGAACAAGTCGGGAAACCCAGGATCTTGACCACCCTTTCGGAAGGTACCGAGCTCATTTTCGAAGCCTCCCGGAGGCTCGCCAATGGAGCGGTCGCGGGGATCATGCTTCTCTTCTCCTTTGCCTATATGGCCTGGTTGTCTTCCGCGGCTTTTTGGCTGTCGGTTGGGGTGATTATTTGCGGTATCATGGTGTATTTATTTAACCAGAAGACCATAAACAGAGAATTGCGCATTTCCGCGGAGAAGGAAAACGAGTTCATCAATTCCTTGAATCATGTCCTTGAGGGCTTCAAGGAATTGAAGGTGAACCGGGACAAGAGCAATGATCTGTTTCGCAATTACTTGGAGACGATCTCCATGAGCGCCAAGGAAGTCAGAATAAGGACGGAAGCGCGCTTCATATCGAACATTATTTACACGCAGGTGTTTATGATGATTTTGATTGCTTCGATTGTTTTTCTGCTGCCCCAGGTGACGTCTTCTTCCCCCCAGTTGATTGTGAGTCTCGTGGCGGTACTCCTGTTTATCGTCGGACCTCTGGGTTACGTGGTCGATGCGGTGCCGGTGATATCGGAAGCCAATATTGCCGTCGAAAAACTGGGCGAACTCGAGGAGATATTCGATAAAGCCGATGATACCGCTCAGACCTCGCCCACCGGGCCGCTTCAGTCCAAGGTGACCTTCGATTCGATAACTCTAAAAAGGGTTACTTTTTCTTATGCCGCCCCTGATGACGAGAAGGTATTTTCGGTAGGGCCTGTTGATCTGAAGGTGAACAAAGGGGAGATCATTTTTTTTGTCGGTGGAAATGGCAGCGGGAAGACAACCCTCGTTAAACTCCTTGCCGGGCTGTATTATCCCCAGCGGGGTATGTTGTATTTCGATGATATTCCGGTCAATATGACGAATTATGACTACTACAGGAATTTCTTCTCCATCATTTTTTCAGATTTCCATCTCTTCGACAGATTGTACGGGATAAAGAACGTCGATGAGAAAAGGCTGAACACGCTGCTCAATGCCATGGAACTGAGTGAGAAAATATCCTATAGCAATGGTAAATTCAGCAATATCAATCTGTCCACCGGCCAGCGAAAAAGGCTCGCCCTTGTCATTGCGCTGATGGAAGACAGGCCGATATATGTCTTTGACGAGGTGGCTGCCGACCAGGACCCCGGCTTTAGAAAGTATTTCTACGATGAGGTGCTCAAAGATCTGAAGAGTCAAGGGAAGACGATCATCATGGTGAGTCACGACGACAGATATTTCCATGTCGCCGACAGAGTGGTAAAGATGGATTTCGGAAGCGTTGTCGAAGGGGCAATGGGATAGTTATGCGCATCCAGGCAGGATTTGAAAAAATGGCGACGGGCATAAAGGGGTTATTCCGTCGCCTCAGGAGCTGTCTTAGGGCGATGAGCGCCTGGAGCCGCGCTCATATTGAAATGCATTTCCCGGGATGTGTTGTTGGCGTACTTCTTTTTTCCTTCGTTGTTGTTTATTTCTGGTCGAATATATTCATCACCATTCATTCAGGCGAGTTGGGCATCCTGTACCGGCGGTTTTCCGGGGGCACGGTAGTGGACAAGGTATACGGCGAGGGGCTCTCTCTTGCTTGGCCGTGGGACATCATGACGGTATACAATGTGCAATACCAGACGAGTCCGCACAGGTTGGAGGTCTTGACGAGCAAGGGGCTGAAGATAATAGTGAACCTGTCGATCCGGTATCGTCCGGAGACGGAGGTTCTCGGGGTTCTGCACCAGGTGGTGGGTCCGGATTATGTAAAGAAGATCGTGATTCCGGAGGTGGAGGCGACGCTGCGGACCGTA
>CAIVVZ010000397.1 GCA_903909505.1 uncultured Desulfobacteraceae bacterium | reverse complement strand
TGATCATAATGAGCCTCTTTCCTTCATCCAGCTTGGCCACCCCCCTTAATTCACTCTTTTCCGAAGTGGCTAGGGCCGGGGTTTCGTCGATAACGGAGTGGGGGATGCGCATAACCTCATTGACCGAATCAACAAGATATCCGATATTCATTGAACCTGTCCCCACAACGATAATCCTTTGATCTGCCGTAATATTCGCCTCCATGGAACCCCTCAATTCCTTAAATGTCTTGAGGATATCCTCCAAAAGCGGGTTGATCTCTTTTTTGTAAAGCATCTCACCATCGCCTTTGCCAGCGGCTTCGGCCAGCGCCACGGCTGCCGTGCTGTGCAACGTATTAATTTCCTTACGCAGCCTTTTCAGGATGGTCTGAATCTCACTGCTCGACGTATCATAACCGTCAAGCCATTTGATAAAAGACGACGACTTTGTGTCTGTCGTGTATGGGAAATGACCGCCTGTGATTAATGCATCGGACAACGATTCACCCCATTTTTTGATCTCCTCGACAATGCCCTCGATGACCACACAACGTTCCGAGGCCAGATTGGCAATACCAAGCATGCTGCGTAAGTCCAAAACAGGCATCAGTTGGTTGCGGATCGTAAACAGGCCCCTGACATAGGATGGAACATTGGGGACTTCGGTGATCTCACTGACACGCAGGATCTCTCTGACCTTCTCGATATTGAAGGCATATTCTTCTTTGGCGATGTTGAAGGTAACAAGCTGCTCCTCCTCTGCCGATTCGCCACTTTTCTTTTCCTGTTGGGATTCAGCCTTCTTTCCCGTCGTATTTTGTTCATGGTTTTCCACTTCTACATGAACGACCTCGCCCAGGTTGAGGGTAAGGATGAGTCGTTTACCCTCATCCATTTTAACGACGCCGCTGAGGAATCCTCTGTCCACACCTCGGCATACCACCGGCGGCGGCTCCACGAGTGAAAGCTTTATCCTGAGTACTTCCCGGACATCATCCACGACCAGCCCCGTATTGCAGCCGCCCGCCTCGACAACGAGAAGACGGGTTTTATCCGTCGTCTCCTGCGCCTTCATGGCGAACCTGATCCTGCTGTCGATCACGGGCAGAACATTTCCCCGGAGATTGCAGATCCCCGAAATATAATCCGGTGAACACGGGATGGGGGTAATGTCGGGGAGGCGGACGATTTCCCTGACGTTATTTATATCAACGCCGAACTCCTCCTTGTTCAGATTGAAGACGACAAGCTGGCCTTCATCCAAACATGCGGCATCGGCATTTTCTATTTCTTTTGTTCCGTTCATTTGTATTTCCTCCTTGGTTGCCGATCGTTACATGCTTTGCATTTCATCCGCCTGGCTGGCAATGTCTTCAATGGCCTCGGAAATTAGCTGCATGCCCCTGGTTCCTTCATCGGCTGCTTTTGCGCCTTCGGCGGCAACTTTTCTTGCTTGCTCTGCGGCCTGGGCAATCATGATGACAGCCTTGTTTGCTTGTTCCAGCGCTGTCAGTGATTCCTGGCAACCCTTGTTGATATCGTTCATCGCATCGGCGACAACATTGATATCAGCCTCAATGGTCAGCAGGTTGGCCGTCGACTTTTTGGCATTGTCAACCTCTTGTCCCGCCTTCTTGCCGGCATGTTCCGTATCCGTTGCGACAGAAACAATCTGGGCCTGGATGGCCCGCACCATGTCCTTGATCTTATCGGCATTGGCGGAGGCATCATTGGCCAGTGTCCGGATATCTCCGGCTACTACGGAAAAGCCTCTGCCGAACTCGCCCGCCCGGGCGGCCTCAACGGATCCATTGACGGCCAGCATATTGGT
>CAIVVZ010000396.1 GCA_903909505.1 uncultured Desulfobacteraceae bacterium | reverse complement strand
TCTAAAACTGAGACTAACAGGTCGCTCCGTATCTTGATTTGCTCTAATATGATTGACATAGATACAGCATATCTCTATAATAGAGAAATAGTCAAGTTGTTTTGTAATGCATCCTTATCATCCGCCTTGATTCGGCGCAGCACTTCCATGCCGTCTACCTTGGGCAGGCGCAGATCCAGAAGAATCAAATCCGGTGTGGGGCTGTCCGCGGGATCGGCAAAAGCGTCCTGACGAAAAAGATAGTCCAGCGCAGCCTGTCCATCTGATACATGGTGCATCCGGTTGGCCACGCGAAAGGTTTCAAGATTTCGCCGGACAATCTCGGCATGCGCCGGATCATCCTCCACCAGAAGTATAACGACGGGTTTTCCGTTCTTCATGGGATTTTCTCCTTTTCATAACATGCCATATCGATTTTAAAGCCTTGACTTCAAAAACGCGAAATCCATAATTCCCATACAGACCATTAAATACTGAGAAATTCCGGGCCTAACGTTCTCCTTCACTCACTTGCCATACCCTTACCCCCGGATCACGGTAATGGCCTTGCCGGATGCGGTTCTGGCGGATGCGGAGGATGTGCGCTCGCGAATCCGCGGCTGATTGCTGCGGCGGTCAAAGATCACCAGCCATCCGGCGTCCCGGCTCAGTCCCTGCAAATACCCATCGATCTGCTCCAGACCTTCTTTCAACGGATCGGGCTCGCCATCCCGCCAGACTTTAAGCTCAATCCCCAGCACCACCTTGCCGTAGCGCACGCAAAGATCCATTCGGCCCCAGCCGATGGCATATTCCCGATCTATCGTCCCACCAGCATTGACCACCCGGTGCAAAAACGCCATCAGCACCAGATGGGGCGCTATTTCATGATAGGGCGCGCTGCCAAGAAGCGGCTCGCCGTGCTGGCGCCAGAAAACCAGAAAAGCCTCCAGCAGTCGATCGATATCCAGGCCGCCATCGGGCTTAAGCCAGGTGGGTGAAATGTGCGGGAGGGAATCCTGGGGGCCCCCGGCCAGAATCCTGGGAATGACTTCACGATAGATCGGATTGGCGATCACCAGACCGCCCGAACCTTCCCGCCGGATCAGCCCCAGATCTATGAGGTACTGCCGGTCGTCATCGGTGCCTTCGGTAATTATCCCGCCCGCCAGCATGGGCTCGATCACCCGGCGCACCCGCGGCTCCTGCAGTTTGTCCGCCAGTTGATCCAGGTGGGTGACCCTCGCCTGAATCAGCCGCTCTTTGGCTTTCAGGACCATTTCAGCGGTTATGGCCCGGCCGCGATCTTTTCCTTCCGGCATTTCAAAACAGATCTCATAGGCCAGCGCATTCACGAGCCAGGGCTGGCCGTTTGTCAGCTCCCACACCTCACGCCCGGCTTCGGGTTCAAATACCTGGCCCGTCTCCCGCGTATGTGCACCCAACAGCGCCAACACTTCGGATTCAACAAAGTCTCCCATTCTCAGAGATTTCGCTTTGATATTAAACGCGCTGCCGCCGGTAATAATGGCCTTTTCCAGGCTGGAATAAATCCGGTAGTCCTTGATATCCCGGACCCCGCAGAGCACAATAGACTGCGGGAACCGCTCCGGACGGTGGGTGTATCCGGCCCTCAGTTGCCGCAGCAGAGATATCAAGGTGTCTCCCACCAGGGCATCCACCTCGTCCAGCAATAATACCGTGGGTTTGTCCGAATCCATGCACCAGGTTGATAGAAACTGTTCCAGCGCAACCAGTGCCGGTTTTTCAGCAAGAATTTTCCGGGCAAGAACATCGGCATGATCATCTTCAAAGCACCATTTGGCCTGACTGGCGATAGCATGAATCACGGCGGCAATGCCCTTTTCCACATTTTCCCTGGCAGCCTGAGCCCCTTCGATATTGACATACAGTGCCCGGTACCGGCCCCCTTTATTCAGATACTCCATCAGCGCCATCAAACTGCTGGTCTTTCCAGTCTGACGAGGGGCATGCAAAAGAAAATACTTTTTTCTATCAATAAGTTCCATAATGTCATCCATGTCAAACCGCTCAAGCGGCGGCAAACAATAATGATATTGGCAATTGACCGGCCCTTCGGTGGTAAAAAATTTCATGGGTGCCTCGCGTATCTTGTGGATTGCATCATGCCATCCCTATTCAAAAAATATCACATCTATGATTTTCTGTAATCTTATTCTTTGCAGTGAAAATGCTTCCCCACTCAGCCTCCACACCCCGGCAGCGTAAACCGGAAACAACTCCCTTTTCCCACGCCTTCCGATTCTACCCAGACACGGCCGCCGTGAATTTCCACGATGCGTTTGACCAAGGCCAGGCCTATGCCGGTTCCATCGCTTCCGGGGGTGAGCTTTTCAAACAGTCCGAAGAGTTTATGCCGGTGCCGCGGGTCGATGCCGATGCCGTTGTCGCGGACAAAGAATACCCGTTCATCCACCTGCCATTCCACACCGATCTCCATTTTCGGCGAGGGCTGATCGCCCATGAACTTGACGGCATTGTCCACCAGGTTCTGGAAAACTTCCACCAGGCGCGGCAGGTCGCCGGTTACAAAGACGGGTTCTGTCGTGACCACCACATTCACGCCCCGCCCGGCGATTTGCCCAGCCACAAGCTCCAATGCTTCCTGTACGATGGATTGAAGCGATGATTTCATGGATTGGCTCACCACCCGCCCGACACGCGTCAACCGGAGAAGCTCGTTGAGCAGTTTCCCCATCTTCTCGGCTGCATTGCGGATAAAAGTCAGATCCCGTTCCACTTGCCGGGTATCCATTTTTCGCATGTCCTGCTCCAGATATCCCAAAAAGGACTGGATCGTCACCAGCGGGCTTTTCAGATCGTGCGAAACCGTATACATGAAACGCGTCAATTCATCATTTCTTTCCTGAAGCTCCCGTTCATTCTTCCGAAACGTCTCCTCGGCCATCCTGCGCTCGGTGATGTCGTTGATGATTTCCAGGAAGACGCCGCCATCGTTATCCTTCACGAGCTGAAGAAGGGCCTCAACCGGATATTCGGAGCCATCATTGCGGCGATGGATGGTTTCAAAAACGATTTTCTCGCGTTCACCGGCCACGAGCGGCTGTAATATATCTCGAAAGGCTTCTTCGGTGAAACCCGGCTTGATATCCAGCGGCGTCAGGCCGCTGAGTTCCGCCATGCTGTAACCGATGTTGCGGCAGGCCCCGGTGTTGACGAACCGGAACCGCAGGGTCTGCGGGTCAAAGACATAAATTTCGTTCAGGCTGCGGGCGATCACGTCCTGAAGCCAGGCGCGCTCCCGTTCCGCCACATATCCGGCAAAATAAAAATGCGCCCGCTGCCGCCGCCAGACCAGGCCCAGACTTGCGCCGGAAATCAGGAACAGGAGGCCGGCAAAAAGAACGGTCAGCCAGTGCCGCTCGTAGCTCCGGTAGTAGAAGGCGCCGCCCAGGACAATTCCCAATGACATAACGGCGAAGACCAGCATGAGCCGATGCTTGGCTGTCCTGTCCCCACGAATGTCCGGGCGGGTGGAAGGGGTAAAGTGGAGGAAAGGCGGCGTATGGATGGGTGACATGATGTTGTCCTTGATCGTGTAGGTTCCCGTTCATGAACAGGTTTTACGATGCATTGTCGTTCTCTACCGGAAGCCTGATCGTAAAGACCGTTCCCTCGCCGACCTGACTCTCCACCTCGATCAAGCCGCCGTGTTTCTGAATGATCCCTTGCGAAATGGACAGACCCAGGCCCGTGCCTTTGCCCACGCCCTTGGTCGTAAAAAACGGATCAAATATGCGGCCCATGACATCCGGCGAGATGCCGGCTCCCGTATCCGCGACGCGAACCGTGATGAAGTGGCCGTCCGATTCACTGGAAATATGAATGTTGCCGCTCTCGGGAATGGACTGGGCCGCATTTACCAGAAGATTCATGAATACCTGGTTGAGCTGGCCCGGATAACAGGGGATCCGCGGCAGGCTTTTCAGATTTTTATGGACCTGACACTTGTATTTCAGCTCGTTCCAGACGATCTTGAGCGTCGATTCGATGCCTTCGTTGATGTCGGCCTCCACCCGCTTGGATTCCCCGGCACGGGCAAAGCTCTTCAGGTTCAGAATGATGTCCTGAACCCGCTGAATGCCGTCAATCGACTCAGCCAGCAGGTTATCCACATCTGCCATTACAAAATCCAGGTCTTCCTCTTCCCGCAGGGACCGGATCTGCTCCAGAAGCACCTTGAAATCCGAAGGCGCCGCAGCTTCAAGGGGGGTGATCAACTGATCCTGCAAAACGAGCAGCTTCTTGAAAAAACCGACATATTCGACAAGGGTGCCCAGATTGCTTTTGACAAAACCAATCGGGTTGTTGATCTCGTGCGCCACGCCTGCCGCAAGCTGCCCGATGGAAGCCATTTTTTCGGATTGAATCAACTGCTGCTGGTTTTCCTGAAGCTGCCGGTTAAGAGCCTGTAGTACATCATTACTGGCGCGAACCCTTTCTTCTGCTTGTTTTCGCGCCATGAGAAGGCGCCACTCGCGAAGGACGCGATCCACGATGCGAGGCATTTCGGCAAACGATTCCGGCGACTTGACGATATAATCCAGGGCGCCGGCCTTCAGGGCATCCACGGCAACCCGCTCGTTGCCGAAGCTGGTCATGATCAGGACAGGGAAGGGACCGGTTTCGGGCGGCATCCGCTCGCTACCGGTCGATTCCGGTTCGCCGGCAGGGGGCCGGCTGTCAATCGGGACGGAAGAGGAATCGAAAAACGGCAAAATCTCAACGGCCCGTCCATCCGGCAGGTTCAGGTCGATCAGAACGATATCCGGAGGCTCGGATGCCGCGATCTGCCGGTATTCCCGCAGCGAACCCGCTACGTGAATTTTCACGGAACCGTTTGCGTCTTTCAGCGACCGGCAGATGGCCTCCACATGGGCCGAATCATCCTCCACAATCAGAATTTTCATGCCGACATTTTCCACGGTATTCTCCTTTCCCACACACCGGACTTCACCTTTGCATCCGTCATTGGGAAATCACAGACAACATACTCAAATTGGATGCCCGTCAATTCGGACAAAAGGTTCAGATAGTCCGGTTCAATCCCTTTGATGACGCCATTTTCAAAGAATTTCAGCGGAGGAAAGACGGGAGACATCCCGACCCGGATGGTTTGATGGAGATGGAATTCCGAAAGATATCGGGTCAGTCCCGGTTCAACGGCGGTTAAAAACTCTGTGAAAGTCATCGGCCCCAGATGATAGTATTCGATTCGGTCGACGGGCATTGAAAAAAGGTGGTCGGCCAAAGCAAATTCAATCAAAGATCCGGCTGATATCACGGCAAGTTCGGGTTTTTTTTTCATAAAAATACCGAAGGGCCTGTATGGCGTGGGGGGTAGCCTGAATCTCATCCAGGAATAACAGCGAGCCGGGTTCTTGTATGTTTCTCCCGAAAAGTGCATCCAGTTCTCTGATAATCGAATCCATATCAAGGGTCTTGAAAAGGTTGTTCAGATATAGATTCTGTTCCAGGTTGACCTCATTTAAAACAAGACCGTTTTTTTTCGCAAAGTGACGCACCAGCGTGGATTTGCCGACCTGGCGGGCGCCTCTTAACACCAGTGGTTTTCGGTGGTTTTTTCGATACCAGTTATTTAAATATTTTTCAGCGGTTCGTTCAAGCATTGCCGTAACATGCCTTTGTTTTGACCATTATTATACCCAAAAATAGCTTTGTTTGTAAAATATCGTTTATCCGAGTTGCGATTGCCTTTGCATGATTTGAAACGCTCTTAACCCCCCTGACCATCACATCCGGGTGCCGGTCAGCATAAACCGGAAACACGCACCTTGTCCGGGGCCTTTTGATTCCACCCGGATGTTGCCGCCGTGAACTTCCACGATCCGCTTTACCAGGGCAAGACCGATGCCCGTACCTTCCGCCAGGCCATCCAGTTTTTCGAACAGGCCGAAGATCTTTTCCTGATGCCGCGGATCGACTCCGATGCCGTTGTCCCGTACAAAGAGGACGATTTCTTCGCCGCTCTTTTCCGCGCCGATTTCGATGCGGGGCGCTGTCTGCTCTCCCATGAACTTGACAGCATTGTCGATCAGGTTCTGGAAGACTTCGACCAGTCGGGAACGATCGCCGAAAAGCGTTACCGGATCTTCCGCAACCTGAATTTGAACACCTTTTTCGGCGATCCGGCCAGCGACAAGGATCAGTGCCTCCTGGACGATTTCCTGAAGCGGCATTTCCACGGGGTTATTCGTCACAGGCCCGATGCGCGAAAGATTCCGTAATTCATCCAGAAGGAGCGACATTTTTTCCGCAGCGGTGCGGATGTACCCCAAATCCAACGCTGTCCGGGCCGTTTCCTGGTTTCGGATATCCTTTTCGAGGTAATTTAAAAAGGTCAGGATGGTGATCAGGGGACTTTTCAGATCGTGCGAAACCGCATAGGAAAAGCGGATCAGTTCGGCGTTTTTTTCCTGCAATGAGTTTTTGCTCCGGCGAAGCGCCTCCTCCGCTTGTTTTTTATCGGTGATGTCATTGATACTGCCATACACTTTTATGATTTTATCATCTTTGAAAACAGGATTGCCCATCGTGTGCACCCATTTTTGGGTCCCGCCGGCTGCGATAAACTGCAATTCGAGGTCGTAGGGCTTGCCGGTGTGAATGGCATTCAGGAACGCTTTCTCAATGATCTGTTGATCCTCTTCGCAATAAAAGCTTAACGCTTTTCCAATATCATTGGGATCGAAGTTTCTATCGACGCCATAAATTCGATACACCTCATCGGTCCATATTATCAGCTTCTTCTCAACATCATATTCCCAGCCACCGATTTTTGAAATGGATTGAGTGTCTTTTAAAAGTTGTTCACTCCGAAGCAGCGCATCCTCCACGCGCTTGTGATCAGTAATGTCGTACGCCGAGGAAAGCATTCCTTCAACATTTCCTTTTTCATTCTTGAGTATACGGCACCACCATGCGAGCAGCCTCTTTTTGCCATCCCTGCGTCTCTGCCAGCTTTCCATATAGATTGTTTCTTCAGAGCCGTTTAAGAGAGGATTTATCTGGTCGTAGGTGTCTTGTTCTCCTTCAAAAAAGAAAGCAGCTTCTTTGCCGATCACATCCTCTCCAAAGAATTCAATACCCACCGAATTCGCCCATGTGTAGACCTTGTTGTTATCCACCTCCATGATGATTTCCGGTACGGCGGCCAGGATGGCCTCATGGCGTGAGGATAAGGTCCGCAGCTTCTCATCTTGTTGCCGAAGTTTAGTCTCGGCGTGAAGAAGTTCCTCCGTCTTTCTGAACAGGGAAACTTTTCTCAGATAAACCAGAAAAAAAGTGATCAGGAGGAAAAGAAGGAAGGCAACAGTACCTAACTCGACAAAACGTCTGAATTCCGAACGAAAAATATCTCTTTCGGATCTCTCAATGATGACCGTCCACCCGACGTCCCCTATGGGAACAATGGTAAGGTAAGTTTTGTCCCGGCTTTTCTGTGGATCGTTAATTTCAATCTGCTGTTTTTTTTCCGTTATCGCTGCTTCGATGATCGGGGTAAATCGATAATCCGTAATATTTTCACGATAAGGAATATTATTGCTGTATAGAATCTGCCCCGCCCGGTCGATCACGTTTACGATCGTATAAAGGCTCAAAGGCACTCCCTCGATGGTGTCAACAAGAAAATCAAGTCGTTGGGAGCTGGCTAGTATCCCGAGGGCACTTTCTTTCTCATCGTAAATAGGGACGCAAACGGCTACAGCAAGGGGCTTGTCGCCAACGATAAGTTTAAAGACGGTAGAAATGTAAGGCTTCCAGTGGGAACTTATCCCTTTATACCAGTCACGATAGGACAGGTCCTTTCCGAATGCTTCCGGAAATAAAGGAAAATTCACCCAGAGAATGCCGCGCTTGTCCGTAACGAAGCTCAGGTCGATCTCGGCATTTTTTTTGAGATCGGATAAGTGCTTGTAAGCCGTTTCAAAATCATTATTCTTTACGGCATCGATGAATCTGGGTTGGAGAGCATAGGACTGGAGGATTCCTATGGTTGCTTTGTTGTGCTCCAAGATGAGGTCCGCGAGGAGATTTGCCGTTGTCTTATCAGCGGTCAGGGCATTGTGCCTCGTGGTTTCAATCTGCCGAAAGCCCAGAAACACGGCGATTCCAAAGATTAAAATGAATAGGACGACACCGGTCAACACGATTGAATAAGGCCTGGTTATCCAGTCGCTTGAATGCCCTTCGCCGGGATGTTGGGAACCGGGAGCAGAAGATCGGTTGTGTGTTTTCATGACAGCCCCCCTATTTCAACAACCCGTGTCTTCATGGAGTCCACCTTTGCTGTCTGTTGACAGTTCTTTTGTCAACGCCTGTTTCGACCAGTTGCACTGCGCTTCCAACTCGGGCATGTGCCTCCCGGCGGCGTTCAGGTCTCCGGCCCTGGACGCTTTCTCCATCTCGAAAGCTACCTCCCGCAGGCAGTTGTGAACACTGGTGTAGTCCAGGCAGACTCCCCAGCCCCCGCTTTGTGCAGCGATGGCGGCGGGTGAATCGGCTGGCATACTAAGAAGTGCAACGATCACCTCGCGTGAGAGATCCTCGGATGTGTCGGAGAGTTTTGCAAACGGCCATTCGGGATAGAGGCGCGTACTGTGCAAGTAGGGGAAAGTGGATAACGACCCCGGCATGGTATCAGCGGGAATGATCCGAATCGCATCCAGTCGGATCTCGCCGTCCGCAACCATGCGCTCTATTGTATCGGTGCGATCGGCACGACAGAAGATAACGCCACCGAATTCTGACACGAGTTCAGTCCCTACCCAATTACGCAGGGTCAAGGTTCGCGTAACGCCGTACCTTACTTCCAGGTCAACATAGATCGCGGGATTGCAGATCAGAAAATCGATCGATTTGTTCAGGACTGCCGGTTCAATCTCCTCAAATCTCAGCGGCACTAAATCCAACTTCCTGCCGGACAGCTCCTTGTTCAGGTAGTCCATTGTCGGCTGCCACATTTTCCTGCAGATATCCGTCCCCTTATGCGCCAGAACACCGATGCGGATTGGCGCCGAGGCGCGGGTGTCGATATTCAGGCTCAGCACGGCGACCATGGTGATGTAAATGGCCGGGAGCAGCGTCGCCGTCACTATCGGGCTTTTCATGCCGTGAAATCGGGTTGTGCGTCGATTACTTTTGACCCGGTCCATTGTGCCTGCCTTTAAAGCCGGCTCTATAAATTACCCGGCTTCATGCCCTGTAACGGTCAACACCACCCCTTTTCCGAAAAACCTTCCGGAAAGGGGCGTTATATCGATATCCCGCAGGTTGGATCCCAGGGAAATTCCGGAAAGAGTCTGAGGGATGCCGGATACCATAACCTCAATGATTTTCTTTTCGCTGTCTTCGGCAAAGTAATCCGAAACAGGCCTGCCGATCTGAATCCCCGCATCTACCCCATGCACGGCCTTGTTTATCAGCACAATCATCAACTCCGTGCTTACTCCGATGATGGGGACGGGCAGCCCCTCAAGAATTGCATGGGATAGCGCCAGCGCCTGATTCTGGATTTCCACCTCATGGGTTCTTTCCTTTACGAGGGTTTCAAGATTGTCATTGATCTGTCGGAAAGATTCATTCTGTTCGAGAACTATTCGATGAAGGGCATTATTGGTTTGAACCAGATCGTATTGTTCCAGGGCCTGACGAATTTCCAGCACCAGAGACTGATCATTCCAGGGTTTCAGGAAGAACTTGTAAATATGGCCCTGGTTGATGGATTCGGTAATGGTGTCCACATCAGTGTATCCGGTCAGGATGATCCGGATCATATCGGGATACAATTCCTTGACCTTTGCCATGAGCTCGGTTCCGCTCATTTCCGGCATTCGCTGATCCGAGATGATCATATGGACCGGGTTGTCCTGAATCAGTTTCAGGGCACCAGTCCCGCTGGATGTCGTCAGAAGCCGATAGCCCTCTTTTCGGAACAGCCGTTTTAAGGCATTCAGGACGTTGATTTCATCGTCAACGCATAACACGGTATGGGGAAATATAGTCATATGGCGGCACTTGTTCCGGGATTCCGTAAAAAACTGGCAGGCCGACGCGATTTCGCCCTGAAGCCGGGGGTACCATTCGGACAGGGTCTGCAGTTGCGGCAGCAAAAACGCCGGGGCGTCCGAAAAGCCATCCGGTAGCTCAATCCGGCCTTCGGGGTCTGGACAGCAGGTATTTACCAGTAAATCCGCGACGCCGATGATTGCCGAAGCGCGATGGTTGCTGGAAAAAGCACTGTGATGATGCCGAATGGCGTCCACCAAGGGCTGAGGCAGTAGCCATTTTTCCGCCAGATAGGCGCCTATTTCCGCGTGATTCACGACCTTTTCCATGTTTTCAGCGTCAACAAAAGAAATGGCGGATTCAACCGTCGTCAACCAGATTTTTTCAAAGTGTTCGGAAAAATATTCCGCTAAAATTAATTTGCCGATATCGTGAAGCAGGCCGCCCGTGAAACAGTCAGACGACAGAATTTTGTCGGAATGATCCGCAAGATATTTGCTGATGATGGCCACTGCCAGAGAGTGATTCCAAAAGTCCCGGATATCCAGTCTCTTAAGGTTTTTTATCAGCGCAAAAGACTTCATCACGGAAAGGGACACCACAGCGTGCTGGATCGTGTTGAACCCCAGAATGGTCACGGCGGTGTTGATGCTGCTGATTGTCGATTTGAAACCATAAAAAGAGGAGTTGACGAGTTTAAGTATCTTGACCGCCATTGCCTGATCAGTTTCAATGACCCGGCTCAGTTGATCGGATGTGGTATCCAAATTCTGAAGCATCTGGTTGACTTTAAGGACAATAGCCGGAAGCGTGGGCAGCTCCCGAATGCGGTCTATTTGCTGAAAAATATCAGGTTTCATGGAAAATTATCAACGTCCTTTTATTTGAAGGGGCTGACGGGTCGTCGATTGGAACTTCCGTTCAAACATTCTCTAATCGACAGATATCTCTAACCTTTCGTCAAACAGAATGGTTTTTGCCAGTTTTTGAATGGCGGAAATCGTTGCCGCGTTCAGTTCGCTGCCCCTGGCCAGCAGCAGCCTGCCGTCGCGGACCCGAAGTTCCTGATTTAACTTCATTCCGGGCTTAAGGAACCATAAGGAAATAGAAATGGATTTTTCTCCGGGTTTCTTGTTCGTCTCCTGGTCTTCTTGCAGGATCTGAACCAGTTTGTTGATGACTTCCGGATCATATCGATGATTGGCTTGCCTGAAAAGGAGTTGTTTGATAATCTCCTGAATGAGAATTTGCGGGTCGTCGGTAACGATGTTTTTCGTGGAGTGGCCTAAATATTTCACGGCCCGTTGCCGGATCTCACCAATATCCTTTGGCCATTTCCGAATAAAACCGGTGTAATCCGCTGCAACACGAATAATTCTTGCCCCAAGCGGAATTTGCTCCCTTTTTAACCCGTCGGGAAATCCGCTGCCGTCATAGTTCTCATGGTGAGAAAAGACAATGGCGCCGACAGGATCCAGCTGTTCAACCGGCTGAAGGCAGATCTGCCCGATAATCGGATGTTGTTTAAAAAGTTTCAACTCCGCTTCAACCATATTTTCCATTTCTTTTTCGAGCAGTGTTTTGGACAGCCCCAGAAGACCGATGTCATGAAGCAGCCCTGCGATTTCAATCTCATCCAGTTCCTGCTTGTCCATACCAAATCCCTGGCCCATCCGTTTGGCCAGTTGTGCGACAAAGCTCAGATAGCTTCCCAAACTGGGGTTAAGGGTTTCGACCAGAGAGGATAAAAGTCTGATGGTATCGACAAAACCTTTTTCCAGAGAGGCATTGGCTTCTTCCAGGGCCTGGCTTTTCATCAGAATTTCCAGGGTGCGTTCCCGGATCTTCCTTTCCAGATTCTGGTTGAGTTCGGTTAATTCATCATTTTGCCGGGCTGTCAGTACATTGAGCCGTTGGTTTTCAGCCTTGAGTTCGTATGCTTCCAGGGCGCTTCTAACCTGAAGCAGCAGATCGTCATCATTCCAGGGTTTGGTCAGGTACCGGTGGATTTCCCCTTTGTTGACGGCATCCAGGATGTCCTTGACGTCTGAATAGCCGGTCAACAGAAACCGGATGGCTTCCGGTTCCAGGATTCTTGCTTTTTCTAAAAACTGGGCGCCCGTCATTCCCGGCATTCGCTGGTCGGAGATGATCAAAGAGATGGGTTTATCCAAACCGGACAGAATATTCAGGCCTTCCGGTCCGCTTGAGGCAGTCAAAACTTGATATTTTTCTTTTCGAAACAGGCGCTGGAGCGATCGGGTAATGGACTGTTCATCGTCAACCAGCAAAATGAAATGTTCGGACAGAAGCGTCATGACATTACTCCATTACTGGGTATATTACATGTTCCGGGAGCTAAGAGGACGGACCGCTTACCGGTATTCGAATGGTAAATGTCGAGCCTTTTCCCGGCTCGCTTTTGACATCTATGGCGCCGTGATGTTTTTTGACAATGTTATAGGTGACATTCAGCCCCAGTCCCGTTCCCTTTCCGACTTCCTTTGTCGTAAAAAACGGATCAAAAATCCTGGAAAGGTTTTCCGCTGCAATGCCCTGACCGGAATCGCTGACAATAATTTCCACATGGTCGCCGATCTGCCGGGTAATGATGTGGATTTCTCCCTGAGTTTCGATGGCCTGAGCCGCATTGACCAATAGATTCATGAATACTTGGTTCAGTTGCTGCGGATAGCATTTTACCTGGGGAAGTTCTCCAAAGTCCTTAAGGATTGCTGCTTTGTACTTAAGCTCATTCCAGACGATGTTCAGGGTGGATTCCAGGTTCCGGTTGATGTCCGCCAGCTTAAGGACATCTTCGCCGGGGTGAGAAAAGTCCTTGAGATCCAGAACGATTTTTTTGATGCGATCCAGTCCTTCTCGGGATTCAGAGATTAAGCCGGGGATATCTTCCAGAATATACGCAATATCCAGATCCGATTCCTTTTCCTGTATCCGGGCAGACAGGTTTTCTATTGCAGCCATATCCGGGACGCTGTCTTTTGCGCCTGAAACCTTGTAAATGAACTGTCGGTACTCGGTGAGGATCAGGCCGATATTTTGCTGATAATCGGTCAAGGTTTTCAGATTGCTGCTGACAAAGCCCACCGGATTGTTGATTTCGTGCGCCACGCCGGCTGCCAGTTGACCGATGGATGACATTTTTTCAGCCTGAACCATCTGGGACTGGGTTCCTTTTAACTCTTTCAGCGTATCCACCAGTTTGACGTTTTTTTCCCGAATCTGAACAACGGCGCTTTGGAGTCGCTCATTGAGGCTTCTAATCTCATCCGCTTTCCGCTGCTGGTCGGTTACATCCCTTAAAACAATGGCGATCTGAACCACATTTCCAATTTTATGATTTATCGGCAGCAGATGCAATTCAATGTGGCGTTTCCCCTGAACGGCTTCATCTGTGGATTCCTGTATCAGGATGGGCAAGCCTGAAGTGAACACTCTCTGCGCATGGACCATGAGGGCCTGGATGCGGACGTTTGCCATGTTCCAGTATTTTTCCTGGAAACAGGGAGTGCCGACAGTTTCCCTTATGTCAAGCCGCTGCCTCTTTACAAAACTCATGTTCGCAGAAACAATTCTGAAATCCGCATCAATGGAAACGATTTCCTCCGGCAGGGAATCCAGAACGACTCGAAGCTTGTTTCGGCTTTCCATGATGCATTGCTCCAGTTTCGTTATCCGTTCGCCGGCTTTGATTCTGGCCAGAAGTTCTTCAACATGTATCGGTTTTAATATGTAATCATCTGCCCCGTGTTTCAGAGCTTCCAGCAGATCCCCTTTTTCATTCCTGCTGGTTGCAACAATAATGTAAGTGTAATGTTCCTTTTGCGTGTTGCGGATGTTCTGGCAAAGCTCCAGGCCGTTCATTTCCGGCATAAGCCAGTCGGTTATCACCATCGGGATGGTTTCGTGCTGAAAAATATTCCAGGCTTGCTGCCCGTTTGTCGCTGTCAGAACCCTATGGCCGTGTTTGATCAGGATAGAATTCAGTAACTTTAAAGACATCCCATCATCTTCAGCAATCAATATGTCCATGGTCCGTTTCCGTCATGAATCAATAAAGAATCTGTGTTTTTTCTGCCTGAGGATATTGTCACTTTCGAAAAGGCCTTTTTCAGACTTCAGCAAGGATCATAATAATTGAAACAGTTATAAGAATCACTCCATAAAATCAACATAATTCAGAAAATATGTGAGCTTCCAGCGCGTTTTCCTGGAAGAGGACAATCTGTTGCAACATGCATGGCATTACTGATATAGATAACCGTAAATTCCGAAAAAAACATTCCCGCAAGGAAGAAACAGTAGCAGGAGGTGCCCCATGAATCTTGTCAGTGACTCATTTGGAAGAATTATTGATAATCTTCACGACGGGCTATATTTTGTCGATCGGGACAGAAAAATCTTGTACTGGAACATAGCTGCGGAGAAAATCTCGGGTTTTACCGCCGAAGAGGTGGTGGGCAAGTCTTGTTCAGACAATATTTTGACACATGTCGATGCTGAAGGGAGTTCGCTGTGTCTGGGACTTTGTCCGCTTGCGGCCAGCATTGCGGATCGGCAGCCGCGTGAAGCCGAAGTTTACATGCACCATAAGGACGGTCACAGAATACCGGTTTCCGTGCGCGTCAGCGCCTTGACCGATGCCGAAGACAATGTGATCGGTGGTATTGAGCTCTTCTCGGATATTACCAACCAGAGCGGCAATGCCTTGCGGGTGAAAGAGCTTGAAAAATTGGCGCTTCTGGACAGGCTGACGCAACTGGCAAACCGGCATTACATCGAAAAAGAAATCCAAAGCCGGTTCGAGGAGAAAAAACGTTTCAAGATTCCGTTTGGTATTCTCTTCATGGATATTGACCACTTTAAAAAAGTCAATGATACCTATGGCCATGACATCGGGGATGAAGTTCTGAAATTTGTCGCCAATACGTTTGTAACGAACTCCAGACCCTTTGACAGTTACGGCCGCTGGGGAGGGGAAGAGTTTATTGGCATTGTCCGCAACATCACCTGTCAGGACCTTGAACATCTTGGCAACCGGCTGCGGCTGCTCGTAGGAAATTCGTACATTCTTCATCAAAACAAGAAACTGCATGTCACGATTTCAATCGGCGCCACCCTCGTCAACGAAGAGGATACAGTGGATAGCCTTATCAAGAGAGCGGATATCCTGCTGTACCAAAGCAAAACAGCCGGACGAAACCGCCTGACGATTGAAGAATGAAAAAGGAGGTGTTGCAAATGGCCAAATCGCTTGAATGGAACGATGAATACTGCATCGGAGATGATGTCATCGATGAAGAACACCGCAATCTTTTTATCCTTGCCAACACAATTTTTCAGATCCTGAATCCGGAAGAAGAGATCGATAAAATCCGCCCTCTGCTCTACAAATTGTATGATTACATGAAATACCACTTTGATCATGAAGAAGCATTCATGGCGAAAATAAAATTCCAGGAATTCGTATTCCATAAAATCAGGCACAGTGAAATCATCGATGAAATGAACACCATTATGAAGTCGAGTCACCAAATTTCGGTGTTGTCTGAAAAGCTGACAGAAATGATGCTGAAATGGGTCTTAAAGCACATTCTTGAGGAAGATTTCAAAATGAAATCCGCTATTAAGATTTTGCAACAGCATCGAGAACAGCTCAATCCTGCTGCTGTCCTTATAGAAAAGACAATCCAGACATTCTGAAAACATGACCATCGCGTATGCTCCCACACCGAATAAATTCTCATGGATATCGCCCTTTATACTTGAGCTGGGGCGGTCAGAACGCGGTGGATGGTGTCGAGAAGCCCCTTAATATGATAAGGTTTGTTCAAGAAGGCATTGGGCCGTTCGGGATACTCGCCTGCCATAACCTGGGCCTCGTCGTAGCCGCTGGACAGGTTTGCCGGGATATCGGGCGAAAGTTTTCGCAGAGCAGCCAGAGTGTCCCATCCGTTCATGTGCGGCATCGTCAAATCGGAGAGAACGAAGCGGATCTCATCCTGGTGCTGTTGGAATGTTTCCACAGCCTCAATGCCATCTTTTGCTTCAAGCAACGCAAAACCCAGGTGCGACAGCATGCCAGAAGTCACCTGGCGCACCAAATCCTCATCTTCAACCATTAGCATCGTGCCGCCCAGTTCAATTTTTCGGGGCTGACTGGCCTTTTGAGGCTGTTGAGTGATTTTATCCAGCAGAAACCGGCAAAAATACCCGAAAGAGACTACCCTGATCCGGATCACTCTCCACTGAGATCCCTCCGCCGTGTGCCCTTACAATTCCCATAACCACGGACAAACCCAGTCCCCGTCCTGCGAATTTGGTGGAGAAAAACGGATCGAAAATATTCTCGATATCCATGTTTGCAATCCCGCAGCCCGTATCCGCTATTTCTATCAATACATAGGCGGTGTTCTGCGGCTTCCAATCAATGGGGAAAAGACGAAATACAAGAATTTCCTCTGGTGATACTTTTTTGACGTTCAGGTGAATGGATCCTCGGCTATCGCCGATGGACTCGCTGGCATTGGTAACTATGTTAAGCAATACCTGCTGAATCTGGTTCGTGTTTGCGCTGATGATCGGTCCGTTTGAAGGCAAATTTGTAATCAGAGATACATGGCTTTGCATGCAGGCCTGAAGCATTGGCAGATATTGACGGCAAATTTCGGAAATATCCATCGATTCACGTTTACCGGTCGTTTGTCCAAGGTAGGTCAGCATCAGGCCGCTTACAGTTGCTGCCTTGTGGGTTGCCTGCATGGCTGAGGTCAGATTCTTGACGGCGCCTTCATTCTGCGGCGACAGTTTGAGCATGGATAGTTCCAGATTACCGATTACTGCGGAAAGCTGGTTGTTGAAAAGGTGGGCAATGGCTCCAGCCATGCGGCCCAGACTTTCGGCTTTCTGGAGTTGCCAATTAAGAGTCTCAAGTTTCTCTCTTTCCGCATCTTCCTGCTTGCGCTGGGTGATATCTGTGTGGATGATGACAGCGCCGCCATCATGTGTCTGGAGAGGTTCAACTCTCATAATAAACCAGCGTTTTACATCCGGAGAATGGCAGGGGTATTCCAGAGTGAAAAACCTGACGGAGCCGTCAAGTACGGATATGATTCCCTGATAGGCTTCAATGGCCTGACTGGAATATTCATCATCATGCTTTAAGCATAATTCAAGATAATTAACGCCGACATCCGTGTTTTCCGGCAGTTTTCCGTCTTCAGTGCGGTTCTTGCTGGCAAAATCACGCCAGGCCTCATTGACAGATACAATACCTCCGTTTTTGTTGATTATGGCCAGATGAGATCGGATCGAATTCAATATCGCTCCGTTGTATTCAGCGTTTTTAATACGTTCGTTTTCAATCTCTCTTTTCTCGGTTACGTCTTTAAATACGATTACAGCGCCCACGACCTGGTTCTTTTCTAACAGCGGACTGAGTGTGTATTCAAGCGGAAATGGTATAGTTTCCTGGTTAATCCACATGCCATCATTTACATTCCGGCTCCTGCCGTCATTTAAGGTAAGGCAAATCGGACAGAGCGATACTTGGTGCGCAGAATCATCAAACCCCTTGAGATAAAGATTCTGATGGCAGTCACATCCGACCAGCTCACGGCGGCTTTTGCCGGTTATTCGCTCGACAGCATCATTGCAAAAGGAAATTTTCCCTGTTCGATCCAACCCCATAATTCCCTCTCCTGCGCTATCCAGTATGGAAGTATGGGTTGAATGCAGTCGAGCCAATTCGGCGCGACGCAGCAGCATTGTCCGGGTGATGAGTATGGATGAAGCAGCCAGTAAGATAAAAAACAATATCTGTATCGCCGAGTCGAAACGCCAGTGTCCGAGCACATCGTCAAGTCTGCGGCTTGCACCCACAACCAGGTGTTTGTCAACATGCAGTTCTTCTTGAATGTTTGTGATAAAGGCGAACACACGGATGTCACCGGTGGTTGCACTGGTGCCTGTCTGCATTGAAATGGGTTCACCGCCTTGAATATGGCGATAAAATTGAGCTCCGGGCTTCATGACCTGCTGGCCGGTTACAGTTTTACTGTTATCGGGAACGTTAAGAAAGATAGTTCCATCGGAGTGAACCAGGGCAATCCGGTTGTCTGGAGTGTAGAGGGTGGACTTGAGCAGGGTTAGAAAATACTCTGGCTCTAGTGCCAGCGTCACAATACCTTCGAATTCACCTTGTTTTCCAGTAAGTGCACGGGTAATATTGACAATTAACTTTCCAAGAACGCTTTCAAAGGGAGGGGATAGAAAAGTCATGGTTTTGTCGGATGCGTTACGGGGCGTTTTAAAATAATCGCGATCACTGAAATCCCTGCCGATAAGGATATCTCTGTTTGAATAAATACAGCAACCCCGAGTGTCTGTGATCACGATGGTACGAATGCCAGGAATCATTTTCACCTGAGCTTGCATAAATCCGTTAATGCTGCCGGGGCTGTCATTGAGTTCGTCCATGATGTTGATGAGCAGCAGATTGGCGATGGTCAAATTGGTTTTGATGTTTTCATCAACTACCCTTGCCTGCGCCATCAGGCGTTCTTCAGTGCTATGGATCAATTGCTGATGCTCCACATAAGCATGCACACCCAAAAGTATTCCGATTAAAGCAATTGAAGCCAGTACAAAAAACCACACAAAGCGGTTGTTGAGAAATGGGCGTTTCTTAGGATGATCGGAAAAGGTCATATAGGATATTCCCCTGAAAAATATATTGAAAGGACATCGTAATGTTATGGAGGCAAATAACACCTACCGTAAGTGTCATTTGACACACTGTGAAATATCAACCTAAAGCCACTATTCCAACATTTGTATATATACTTCAAGTTGCATCAAATTGCGGTTTCCTAAAAAGCTGGAATCTTAGGGAAAGGAGCGAATCCAATTCTGATTTGTGGTCAGTATGGGTCTTGCCCAAGCATTCTGTAATTGCACCTTTAAATGTATCGAATTTTGAATAGTATTTGGAATACAAGCATTGTTTCTTGACGAATTTCCACAACCTGAATGC
>CAIVVZ010000395.1 GCA_903909505.1 uncultured Desulfobacteraceae bacterium | reverse complement strand
GCATACTTATTTCTCTCCAAACCGTATCTCTAAAATTGTGAAAGAACTATTTTGCTACTTTGAGCCAAATTTTCGTTATGAACTATCCGTGACTACTAAATAAGGTTCATTTCTGATTTTGACTTTTTACGAATTCATCAAGGTTAGTTCCTTTTGTGGAAAAATCCATTGCCAAATGAATTCCTTGGCAGCAGCCGGGTACTTCTTTTCGAGTGCATCAACTAAAAATACTCCATCATAATCTGCCGCCAAGTCTTTGTCATGGAGTTTACTCACAGACTCCAACTGGATCTTCAATTTTGGGATGAGCGTTTGAGGAAGTGGAATGGTTCGGTCTTTGTCACCTTTTGTCACTGGCAATGCTCCATATGGGTCGCTGACACTCGTGAGAACTGTGCTTTTAGTGTTATGTGCCCAGGGTTGCTGGGTCGCAGGACGAGTTGGCGGAGGCGATGCTGACCGAGGGCCATTCTTCAGTTTTTGCGATTCGAAGAAAAGAGAAACGGCATGTGCAGCCTGGGTGCATTGTTGCGGGGTTTGTTTTTTGGATTTCAGCTTTTCGGTGAACAGGCGGACCTGTTCCGATTTGGCTTCGGGAGGTGAATATTTTCTCGAAAAATCAAGAAAATATCGAAGCCATTTTCTGTAATGGACGCGTAAGGATTCAACGACTGCCCGTTGTTTTAAGACTTCGTTGAATTGGTCTGAAACGTTCTCTGGAATCGGTAGCATGTCCTTCACACATATGACATTAAGAACTCAGTTGCGAATGATTTTTGAGTAAATGAAGTGTTAAGATCGTTTTTTTTAGGAGAACCACAAAAAGGGGTTCCTCTATAAAACCGCTACATTTTGGGAGTCACCGTATCCTTTTTTTACCGATCTATCAAGATGTTCTTCATTTGTAAAAACATTGACTTCCATTTGTTTTCCGCATTCCCTGATCCCCGCAGCCCAAGATCATGTAGATGATTCTATTCATGTAGAAATATCTCTACATGCGATAACCTTCCTGGATTGCAATGCTTTTCAATTTCGCGGGTTTTTATGTATAGAATCATCTACATCGTTTCCTGGCGATCTTCTGCCCGAGGTTTTCCCAGAAAATTATTATTATCTGTTTATCCGGCTTGTTATTAATATTTTTCGGTTATATTGATTTTTTGGAACACGTCTTGCTTTGCTAAGGCGCATTCAGCCATTGGGCTCAAGATCAATCCATCATGTTGATGCAAAGCCGGGGGAAAGCATGTTTCGGAAATGGACCGCAATCCTTTTGTTGCTTTGTCAATGACACTTATCAGGAGAAGGCTAAGATGAATGTGAAACAGGTTATGGTTATGGGCTCCGGCCTCATGGGAAGCGGGATTGCCCAGGTGTGCGCCCAGGCCGGGATCGGCGTGATCCTGACCGATGTCGCCGATGAAGCCTTGGACAAGGCCATGAAGAATATCGCCTGGTCCGTTGGAAAATTCGCCGAAAAGGGAAAGATTACCGAAGACAAGGCTGCCGTTATGAAGCGGATTGTCGCAACCACGGATGTTGCGGCCGGAAAAGACGTGGATCTTGCCATCGAGGCTGTTTACGAGAACATGGAACTCAAGCAGGAAATCTTCCGGAAACTGGATGGGATCTGTGATCCCCGGACCCTGATCGCCAGCAATACCTCATCCATCCCCATCACGGAACTGGCCGCTGCCACCCAGAGGCCGGAAAAGGTTCTGGGAATTCATTTTTTCAGCCCCGTTCCCATGATGCAGGCCGTTGAAGTCATCAAGGGCGTGTCCACTTCCGATGAAACCGCAAAGACCGGAAAGGACTTTGTCATCCAAATCGGCAAGGAGCCCATCATGGTGAACCGGGACATTGCCGGATTCGTCATCAACCGGATCAATTTCCCGTCCACCATCGAGGCCATGAACCTAGTGGAGCAGGGGGTGGCAACGGTCGAGGATATCGACAAGGGGCTTCGCCTGGCATCCGGCAGAAAGATGGGAATTTTTGAAACCGGAGACATGGTGGGTCTGGACATCACTTACGGGGCCATGATGTCCATTTATAAGGAAACCGGAGATCCCCGGTTCTATCCCCCTTTGCTGCTCAGGCGCAAAGTCAAGGCCGGGCAACTCGGCCGGAAAACCGGCAGGGGTTGGTACACATACAACGAAGACGGAACCCGAAAAGAATAAGGAAACGCAGACGTCATGGGACATTTCAAGGTCAATCAGAAAGACATATTCTTCATATTGAAGGAACAGCTCAATTACGGTCATCTCTGCACCCTGGACCGATACCGGGATCTGAATGAAAAGACCCTGGATCTGATGGTCACCGAAGCCATCAGCTTTGCCAGGGGCGTTCTGGACCCCCTGAATGAAATCGGGGAAACCCGGGGTCTGACATTTGATAAGGGCAAGGTTTTATGCCCGCCGGAGTTTAAAAAAGCCTTTAAACAATATGGGGATGACGGCTGGACGGCCGCGGCCAGAGATCCGGAATACGGCGGCCAGGGCTTTCCCCACATGATGCGCATCATTATCAACGACATGATGTATGGGGCCTGCCAGTCATTCAACATGGCCCCGAGCCTGACTCACGGCGCGGCCCATTTGATTGAAAGTTTCGGCAGCAATGAGCTCAAAGGCCGATTTGTCCCCAGAATGTTCGGGGGCGAATGGGCCGGCACCATGTGTCTGACCGAATCCAATGCCGGGTCCAATCTGGCGGATATTCAGACGACCGCTTTCCGGCAAGGGGACCATTTTAAAATCAAGGGGACGAAAGTCTTTATTTCCTGGGGAGATCACGACCTGACGGACAATATCATCCATCTGGTGCTGGCGCGGATCGATGGCGCGCCCGAAGGGGTCAGGGGCATTTCCCTTTTTGTCGTTCCCAAGATCCGCGTGAATGCCGACGGCTCCCTGGGAGAGGCAAACGATGTGGTCTGCGGATCCATTGAGGAAAAACTGGGGCTCCACGCCTCTCCGACGGCGGTTCTGAATTTCGGCACTGCGGACGGCTGCATCGGGTACCTCTGCGGTAAGGAGAACAACGGTCTGGCCCACATGTTCCAGATGATGAATGCGGCCAGAATCAACACGGGCGTCAGCGGCATGACCCTTGCCGGCACAGCCTACCGAAACGCCTTGGAATATACCCGGGAGCGCATTCAGGGAAGGGATATCGCCCGAAGAAAAGAAGGCAACGTGGCCATCATCGATCATCCGGATGTGCGGCGCATGTTGCTGTGGATGAAGGCCATGGTGGATGGCATGCGCTCCCTGATTTATACCGGCGCTTACTGGGCGGAGCTGGCCCTTGAGATGCCGGACGGTAAGGAAAAGGATCAATATCAGGACCTGGTGGATTTCACGACCCCCATCATCAAGGCCTATTGCTCGGATATGGGATTTAGGGTATGCGAAACCGCCATTCAGTGCCTTGGCGGTTATGGATTCTGCAGGGATTATCCGTTGGAGCAGTATTTGAGAGACGCCAAGATCATGTCGCTTTACGAGGGAACCAACGGGGTCCAGTCCATGGATCTGATGGGTCGGAAAATGACGATCCGGGACGGCGCGCCATTTAACGCGTTCAAAACTGAAATCGATCGGTTCTGCGAGAAACATCGGGAGCATCCGGAACTGGGTGACAGGGTGCGGGCGCTTGCCGGAGTCGGGACACGTCTGTGGGAAGCTGCCGGGGAGATGAAAAACCGGATGACCACGGATCCCCTGCAGTGGGCTTCCTATACCTATCCGGCCCTGATTGCTTTCGGGGAAGTTGCCATGGCCTGGCGCCTGCTCGATATGGCCATCATTGCCCATCCCTCTACCCGGAAAAAAGGCAAGGAAAGTGATTTTTACAAAGGAAAGGTATTGCAGGCGACATATTTTGTGGACATGACCCTGCCCCATACCCTGGCCACCATCGAAACCTGTTGCCGCCACGGCAGAGAGATTCTGGAAATCCCGGACAATGCATTTTAAGAGGTATGTATGAAAGAAGCCGTTATTATCGGAGCCGTCAGAACCCCAGTGGGCAAGTATATGGGGGCGCTTAAAACCGTTGAAGCCTATGATCTGGCGGCTCTGGCGCTTAGCGGAGCCGTCAAGCAGGCTGGTATCGATCCGTCGCTGGTGGATGAAGTGGTCATGGGCCAGTCTTATCAGAACGGCGAATATGTCAATATTGCCCGGATGGCTCTACTGAAAGCCGGATGGCCGGAAAGCATTCCGGGAATCACCCTGGACCGGCGTTGCTGCACGGGGCTGGATGTGGTCCGGTTTGCCGCAGCCCTGATTGCTTCCAGCCAGGCGGAGATCGTGGTTGCGGGCGGTGTGGAAAGCATGAGCAATGCCGAGTTTTATCTTCCCGGAAGCATGAAATGGGGCGTGGGCGGAAGCAAGGGCATGCCGAAGGGTCACGGGGACCTGGCGATCTGGGGCCTGCCGTTTTTCGACCGGATTCAGCGGGCAAGGGTGATGTCTCAGCCGGAAGATCGCTACGGCATTCTGCCGTCCATGATGTCCTGGGCCGAAACTGCGGCAAAAGAAGAGAATGTTTCGCGTCAGAGCTGCGATGAATGGGCGGTTGAAAGCCATAAAAAGGCTTGCGCAGCCATGGCAGCCGGCAGGTTCAGCGATGAAATCATTCCGGTATCCGTGATGCAGCCAAAGGGAGCCCCGGTGATCGTGGACCGGGATGAAAACCCCAGAGCCGATACGACTCTGGAGAAACTGGTAAAATTAAAACCGGTTCTGGGCGGCGTCTGTACCGCAGGCAACTCGTCCACGGAGAACGACGGGGCCGCGGCCGTGATTGTGGCATCGGCAAAGAAAGCGGCGGAGCTGGGGATCAAACCCTTTGCAACGTTCAGAAGCTGCGCCGTGGCCGGGGCCGATCCCAGGCGGGCCTACAAAACCGTTCCCATCGCCGTTGAAAAGGCGCTGGCCTTGGCGGGCCTGGACATGGGGCAAATGGATCTGATTGAGATTCAGGAAGCCTTTGCAGCCCAGGTTCTGGCGGATCTGAATGAAATGGGCGTCGGCCCCAAGGATTACCCAAGGGTCAATGTTAACGGTTCCGGCATATCTCTGGGTCATCCCATTGCCTGCACCGGAACCCGGGTT
>CAIVVZ010000394.1 GCA_903909505.1 uncultured Desulfobacteraceae bacterium | reverse complement strand
TCATGGAACTCTCCTCCGGTCCGCTCCCCGGACCTGTGTCGTGTTTCAGACGGACAGTTGACCCGTTTCCAGATTGTTGCTATAGTATGTTTGAGTTCAAGAAGTGCTGTCACCAGTTTTTCTTGCTCACCGCCTCCACTGAAAATCCCATAAACTGGCTTCTTCCATTTCAGTGGAGGCTTTATTTTTATCGGACAATGGAATTAAAATCAATCTATTCTTGTGAATAGAAACTGATGGCGGATGGCAGACGACGGACGACAGAAAAATCATCTGTCATCTGATATCTGGCATCTGCAATCTGTCATCCTTTTTTCAGGGAAATAGCTTATGCAGAACGAGACCGGCCCCCTGTCCGCCGACAGGATCAAGCTGACAATCGGGGCGCTGGGTGTTGTTTACGGAGATATCGGAACCAGCCCGCTCTACACCATCAAAGAGTGTTTTCACGGAATGCACGCCATTGATCCTACCCCGACGAACATACTTGGGGTGCTGTCACTGATTGCGTGGTCCTTGACCATTGTGGTCACCATCAAGTATCTGATGTTTATCATGCAGGCCGACAACCGGGGAGAAGGCGGAATTTTTGCGCTTCTGGCGCTGGTGTCGGGATCGGAGAAACAGCTCTCCAAGAACATGAAGCCAGTGGTGGTGTTTGCGGCGCTACTGGGGGCATCCCTTCTTTATGGCGACGGATTTATAACCCCGGCCATATCGGTGCTTTCCGCCATCGAGGGGCTTGAGGTCGCCACCCATGCCGCCGATAAGCTCGTTGTTCCGCTGACTTGCCTGGTGCTGCTTGTTCTTTTTCTTTGTCAGCACCACGGCACTGAAGGAATCGGGAAGATATTCGGACCGATCATGCTTATTTGGTTTGCGGCGCTATCCGCCCTGGGTATCCGGGCAATTCTTCAAAACCCTCATGTTCTTACGGCGATCAACCCGATTTACGCCTGGCGTTTCTTTGCGGAAAACCACTTTCACGGACTGGTGGTGCTGGGGTCGGTAGTGCTTTGTATCACCGGAGGCGAAGCCCTTTATGCCGACATGGGACATTTTGGACGAAATCCCATCCGGCTTTCCTGGTTTGCTTTGGTGTTTCCGGCCCTGCTGCTCAATTATTTCGGTCAGGGCGCCCTGCTGCTGGATCACCCGGAGCTATCCGCCAATCCGTTCTACGAACTGACGCCCAAATTCATTCTCTATCCGATGGTGGCGCTCTCCACGCTGGCAACGATCATTGCGTCTCAGGCCATGATTTCCGGGGCATTTTCACTGACCCGGCAGGCGGTTCAAATGGGATATTGCCCACGGGTCACCATCATTCATACCTCGGCAAATACCGAAGGCCAGATTTACGTCCCTGAAATCAACCGGATCATGATGGTGGTCTGTATCGGACTGGTGATAGCGTTCAGGGCATCCAGCGGCCTGGCTGCCGCCTACGGCATTGCGGTAACCGCCAACATGGCGATCACCTCGGTTCTCTATTATTATGTGGCCACGCGAACCTGGGGCTGGTCGGTCCAGAAGGCCGCCCCACTGGTTGTCTTGTTTTTGATATTTGATATCACCTATTTTGGATCGAACCTGCTAAAAATCTTTGACGGCGGCTGGTTCCCCATTGCCGTCGCCATCATCATCGTCATCCTGATGACGGCGTGGAAGGATGGCCGGGCGGTTCTCTATCAGAAGATTCGAAGCGCGATGCTCTCACTGGATGTCTTTATTGCGGATGTCGCAAAACATGGCGTTCACCGGGTCAAAGGTACCGCCGTATTCATGGCCTCATCCTCGAATTTCACCCCGCCATCTCTCCTCCATCACTTCAAGCACAACAAGGTTCTTCATGAACAGGTCATCTTTCTGACCATTCAGCCGGAAGACATCCCCGCCATTCCGGAAAGCGATCGGCTGTCGTTTGAATCCCTCGGTCATGGGTTTCACCGGATCATCGCCCGTTATGGGTTCATGGAAACACCCAATGTTCCCAGAATCGTGAACAGGGCATTTAAGGAGGGAAGGACTCCGCATGTCCCCCCCATCAGCTATTATCTTGGCAGAGAAACGCTGCTGCTTACCGGAAAATCCAAAATGAGCCGATGGCGATTGCACATCTTTGCATTTTTATCCCGAAACTCCAAAAGCGCCGTGGATTATTTTGGAATCCCGCCGGGCCGCGTTGTGGAACTGGGAGGGCAGATTGAGTTGTAAGGACAGAGGAATTTTCCACCGCCACAAAGCATGAAGGAAAACCGTTAAAATGAAGTCAGAAGCCTGAAGTCAGCGGTAAAAATCATTTTAATTGCTGGGGACGAAGCCCCGAAACGATCCATGAGCGTTTATAATAGGAGAAATACCATGACAGAGCATCCTGGAGCAATCACCATGAAGGGAAATCCATTGACATTGATCGGCAGCCTGCCGGAAGTCGGACAGGCCGCCCCGGATTTTGAGGTCCTGGACAATAATCTGACACCGGTAAAACTTTCGTCATTTAAGGGAAAAATCTGCATTATCGCTTCAGTTCCTTCGCTGGATACCCCGGTCTGCGACATCGAGACCCGGCGATTCAATACGGAAGCCGCCAAATTGAGCACGGACGTGGTCATTCTCACCATCAGCATGGATCTTCCGTTTGCCCAAAAGCGATGGTGCGGCGCAGCCGGAATTGACAAAGTGATCACACTATCCGATCACCGCAACGCCGAATTCGGCGCTGCTTTCGGAACGATCATCAAAGAGCTTCGGCTTCTGGCAAGGGCCGTTTTTGTCATAGACAAGAATGGCATTGTCCGGCTGGTTCATCTGGTAAAGGAAGTGGCGCAGGAACCGGACTATGCCGCGGTTCTGGCTGCTGTTAAACAACTGGCATGAGGCACTGCAAGCAAATAAACACAGAGAGCCGCGGGCAGTAATAAATCAGTGCCGCTGCCCGCAGCTCTCTGTCATCCGCAAACCAACGTCCGTCATCCGGCAGCCGTCATATCGTATATTTCCTTCTCAATGTTTTAACTTCTTTCTGGAGATTTTTGACCCGCATTTTCAAATCCTTGACCGCGGCATGGGTTGTGGCCCGGATCTGTTCCTCATGCTCTTTTCTGTAGAGCTTTTCCAGCCGGATCAGTTCGGCATCTGCCTGCTCATCGTTTAAATGGGGACAGGTCCTGGCAATGGCAGCCGCAACCTTTTCATCAAAATTTCCGCGCAATTCTTCCAGGACCAGTTCTTCCATCTCCTCAAAGGACGGTTCGGCATAATCTTCTGAACAAATCACTCCAAAGTTTTCATTGATCATCAGCCGGGAGCATTTTTTGGCAATTCCTTTTAATGAACTTTCCTCAAAATATGCAAAATACTGTACAATTTGATTTCCAAAAATGTCTTCCGAAACATCCGTTGACTTCGCATCGTTGTTCATACAAAAAAACAAATCCTTTCAAAAAGTTGATTGCTGAATAAAGCCTGATTCGCGCACGGATCGTACTTCCATGACGGGTTTTAACAGACAACGCATTTAGAATCAACTACCAGAAATTCCGAATGGACACAGCCGCCAGGACGCCAATCAGAATTTAATGGATAAAAAAATGTAACTTTTTTAATTTCTTGACAAAAGGCAGACATCGACGTATTAAGCAAACTGTTCTGTCGAAAGACGCCAACGCACAATAATAGCCATAGACTTCTACAGGTTAAGTTACAGGAGAACACCGCCTATGACGCTCACAAAAGCTCAGCTCGTTGATACCATCCATGAAACCATCGGACTTCCAGCCAAAAAAAGCGTTGAAGTCGTTGAAACCTTGCTCGAAATCATCAAAAAGGCCTTGGAAGAGGGTGATGACGTTCTGATTAGCGGATTTGGGAAGTTCTGCGTCAACGACAAAGCCAAAAGGCGGGGAAGGAATCCAGCCACCGGCGAAGACATGATGCTGGATCAGCGAAGAGTCGTAACATTTCGATGCTCTTCGGTATTAAGAGAAAAGATCAACAAGTGACCGCATGACGGAAGCCAACTCTTTACCCGATAGCAGTTTGCAATTTTTCAGATCGCTCTTTATCAAAACCGGCGGCGACACAAAAAAACAGGTTTCCATGCATGAAATCGGCAATGAGGCCGGCCTGGATAAATCGGCCTCAAAAACCGTTGCCGAAGAACTGATGAGCCTGGGGCTGATTGACATCCGCACACTTTCCGGCGGCATCGGGCTTACCGAAGAAGGCGTCCTTGAAGCGCAAAGCTGGTTTTCGGATATTCCCGGCATCGGCGCTGCCGGAATAACGCTGGGAAATCAACCAATTGTCGGCGAAAAAAACGGCGAGGTCATCACGGATATTCTGACCAGCCTTAAACCTCGGATTGGAAAGCTCGGGATGGCTTTTGACGACCTGGCGGATCTGCTCGCCGATATCCAGTCCCTGGAAGCCCAGATGCGATCTTCAAGGCCCAAAACAGCAATCATCCGGGAGTGTTTCCGCTCCATGCTGCCCACGCTCACCCGCGGCAGTGAAACCGAAATGCTGTCCCGGATCAAATCCTTTCTGGCGGACTGACATCTAACCGGTCCGGACCGCCGAATAAAGGGTCCAGGCACCGACGACCAGAAAGAATATTCCGGCTCCCATTTTGATAAATGTGGGTGGAATCACCCGGCTGATCGCCTCGCCAAACACGACGGCAATCAATGAACTGAGCGCCAGAGCACCGGCCGATCCCAGAAACACCGACAGCTTCGAATCGCATTCCGCGGACAGGCAAAATGTTGCCAGCTGCGTCTTATCCCCGAGTTCTGCCAGAAATACCATTCCAAACGTTGTTAAAAACAGTTTTATATCCATAATTCCTTGATTTCTTTATAAACATCCATTGACAAAAACCTGTTTTCCCCGGCAAAATCAAGCATCAAGGATTTCTACCCCCCCCCCCCTTGAAAAGGGGAGCCGGGTGTTTTTTTTCAAAATCACAATGCTCTGAGATGTTCCGGTTTCAGGGCGATCTTGCCTGCCAGCGCCTGATCAATCAATGCCAGCGTAGCCTGTTTTTCAGCGGGCAGCCTGGCCCGAATGGGGAGATAATTGGAGGCATGGTTGGCATGAAAAAGCCCGCGGGTCAGGTGGGTGGCTTCGATCATGGTTCTGAGCTCCTGAAGCGTTTCATCCGGATCAATCAACACGAAGCGGCCGGCTTCAAAATCCTCATGAAGCGGCGTCCCCGGAATCAGCATCAGGCTGAGCGCACCGACATATTCCGGATCAATACCCGTCAACACCCTGCCCGTTTCCCAGGCATGAATCCGCGATCGTTCCCTTCCTGCGATTCCCAGCAGCACCGTGACGGACAGTTTGAATCCGGCCTGCCTGGCTTTTTGTCCCATCCGGATCATTTCCTCGGACATGGCCCCTTTTTGAATGGCTTGCAGGGTCACATCATCCCCGCTCTCAAGCCCCATATACAAAATGCCAAGTCCCAAAGACCGCAGGGTTTCCAGTTCCATAGGGGTTTTCAGCTTCAGGCTTTTGGCATTGGCGTAAGCACCCACGCGGGTGACCCAGGGAAGCTGCCGTTTGATATCCGATAATATGGACAAGAGCCGTTTCTGAGGGATGATCAGCGCATCCCCGTCACAGAGAAACACCCGGCGCTGGCGCTGGCAATATTTTTCGGCAAAGGCGATATCCGCCTGGATGATATCTTCGGTTTTGATCCGGAACCGCTCACCCTGATACGTTCCGCAAAAAGTACATTTGTTCCGGGAACATCCCACGGTCACCTGAAGCAGGATGCTGTTGGCCTCGCTGGGGGGCCGGATAATCATTCCTTCGTAATGCATGACAAATCCTTTTTCAAATCTTTAATTGGCCGATTTCAACATCCGGCACGGAAGTATTTCAAGCGTTGCCGTTCTCAGCCGGGCTTTGGCGCGAAGGCCGATACCAAATTCTCAGCGCTTGAGATATGCCGGCAACAGCAAAAACATCACCTGCAATGGCTAAAATCAATGAAAGCGGCATCCGAAAAGAAAAGAAGAAAATGATCATCGACCTACAGCTCATCGACTGGGCTACCCTTCCCATACTGTATCTCCATAATTCATTTCAGTCAAGGCCGGGCGATGTCGGGTGATTTGCGGGTCGAACGAAAAGATAGATCGATCCGACTTATTCGCGGAGCAGCGGAAGTTGCCTGAATAGGGATCATCCAAGTTCAAAAGTCGTCACGCCGAACAGTCGGTTTATGGGCAAATCAGGGCTTTTTCCCGTATACATGCGAGCCGTCTCGAACGCTACGATCATATTGTGCCGCTTCACCAAATCGACTGCCGCTGAATTCACTGCCGGCGTGTCCAAGAAAATTGGAACACCTTCCGGAACATGCGCCTTCAATGCTAAGAATAGATGTTCCGCAAACTCAGGACTGTCCGCAAACAATGGACCTATCTTGTACCCGGAGCGACAAATGCGCAGGACCCCGTAACCTGCCAGCTTGCGGTTTTGCAGGATCCCTAATGCCGTACATTGGGGTTGATTAATCCAACACCTCAGGAATTGCATACGATTGTCGGGAAAAAACGGTTCGTCGTATGTGCATATCTCATCAAAAGGGATCGTGGACAACCGGACGATCCTTGAGTCAGTCGGAAAATGCCCGCCGCCGGTACCCTGATATCGGATATTTTCATAAGCCAATGTAAACCCAGACTTCTTGTAGTTGCTCTGTTGAGCAACGACGCCATCAAGGCCGATATTGCGGCCCCCAAGGTACGCAAGGCCGGCATTCCATATCTGAATTCCGTAGCCCTTACCACGATACTCCGGCTTGACAATGTAAAAACCAAGGAAACCAAAGGAATCGCCATATTTCACGACTGAAACCGTTGCAACAGGCTCATCTCCAAGCAATCCGATAAGGAAACCTTTTATATCAGCGGCGTAGAAGCAATCCACATCGTACAACCCCGGGTTCCATCCTTCTGCAGCGGCCCAGTCGATTGCGATATCGACTTCCTGCCGGGTCATCACTCTGATCGTGTACCTATTCTCTTGCATAAATTACCTTCAATTCGGCTGGCTGATTGGCGGCTAATGCGGTGTATTAGCCTTGCTATATTGAATTAAACAGATGCTTACGGCGGATTGATTGAATCTCGTTGTCGAGCTGTTGAAGAAATCTGGATCGGTCGCTCTTTTTTAGCGATGGAGGTCCGCCCGTTATTTCCCCTGCAACACGAAGTCCCGATAACAGGTCCCGGGTCGCGACGGCCTGACCAATGTTGTTATCCGTGAACGGCTTTCCGGTTGGACCCATTACATGTGCGCCTTGCTTCAGGCAGCGGCTTGCAAGCGGAATGTCCGCGGTGATCACGATGTCATGGGGTTGCACGTGTTCGACAATCCAATCATCGGCTGCGTCGAATCCATCTGCCACAACTTCGAGTACAATCCGTTGTTCATTCGGAACCCGCATCCATGAGTTGGCCACCAATGTAACATCAAGGCGATATCGGCTTGCGACGCGGTACACCTCCGGTTTGACGGGGCACGCATCGGCATCTACAAAAATGTGCAGCAAATGTATCTCCTCACCATCACGCCCCTCCACAACTTAACCGAATGGCGCCTTCCTGAAATGTCATGATGAACCCTTTGAAACCGGTTCATGGGAGTAGGTTTCAGCCGGAATAACGGAAAAGTCGGTTTTACCCGGCAGTTTCCAGTACATCGCAATGGCTGCTGTACCACTTCTCTGGAAATACTTAATCATAAGGGGGTACCAACCCGGTTTTTGAATATCCAGCACGACTTCGTTTGAAAAATGATCAGTATGGACCCCTGGATGATACACGATTTTTTTGTCACTAATCCAGACACAGATTCCGTCATTTGATTTAGTCTTCAGCGTATATTTTCCGGGTTCGGAAAATTTCAAAAAACCATTCATTTGAATTCCGATGCCCTGGCTGACGCCGCTGTCAAAGATCGGATCTTTTTTGCCAAAGCTATGATCGAGAACAAGAATGGGCTTGCCCACTTTTTCTGTCGTCGTTTTAATATCCAGTTTAGGCATTTCATCTACAGATTTGAAGAGTTTATAGATGTAAATTGGTAACAGACCGGGTTTGAGCGCTGAATCTTCAGACAGCTCCCTTGCCGGTAAAAGACCTGTTAACGCAACCTGTTCAGCTATCCCCTGTCCCATTCCTGCCGACAGCAGAATCATCAAGCTTATCCATGTGATTTTTTTCTGAAGTTTCATAAAATCTCCTTTCATACAGCCCTGTCGTCCGTTGAAGCCATATTTCGTGTGGTGTGGGAGCCGGGGGAGAAAATTCCCGACTACCCGTTTTTCCCATCCAGCACATTGCACACTTTATTGGAAAGATCCGAGATATT
>CAIVVZ010000393.1 GCA_903909505.1 uncultured Desulfobacteraceae bacterium | reverse complement strand
CCGGGTTTTGACTTTCCAGCTCTGGTCGTAATCCGCCATAAACGCCGCCAGACAATCCCGATAACCATCGGAACCCCTGACGGATTCCGGTACTGCCCGTTCAATAAGAACAGCCGATCCGTCGCCCACAAAATACCTGTAGGCATCCATCGGATGCGCCGGAAACCCTCGATCCGTCAGAACCCGGTTTACCGCATCCCCCAGATCCTCTAAAGTGTCCAGAAGTGTGCCATCCAGATCAAAGACAACCGCAGATTTTTTTTTCAAAAAACACCCGCCTTATAAAAATGTTTCGTTAAGTCAGTTTTCCAACAAGCAGTTCCAGTTTCAATCCCCCGTGATAAATGGAATGAAAACGCCATTCCGGAGAAATGCCGCCAAGGTCCGAGCGCTCAGGAACCATCAGCGCAAATTTCCATCCCCGATAATCGGCTTGCAACTTCTTCATCAAGTCCTGAATGAGCTGGCGACTTTCCCGGCGCGTCCCCATCCGCTTTCCGTAGGGCGGATTGATGACCACAAGACCCGGCCCGATCGTCAGGTCCTCTGGATTCAGATCAAAAAAATCCCCTTCCAGAACCTGTATTTGATCCAGAGCAGCATGGGAACCCGCAAGCCGAACCAGTGAATCGCATGCCTTTGATGCGGTATCAAAGGCGACCACCGGAGGCATCGACCCGGAAATAAACCGTTTTTCCGCAGCGTTTCGAAGATGCTGCCACTGAGTGGGCCTGAATCCAGGCCATCCCATGAATGCAAAGGACCGGTTCCACCCCGGCGGAATGTTCCGGGCCATCAAAGCCCCTTCCACGGCAAATGTTCCGGAACCGCACATGGGATTCACCAGCACTTCATTCCCCGAATATCCCGCCAGCATTAAAATGGCTGCTGCCAGGGTTTCCCGGACCGGCGCTGCTCCCATAAGCGTTTTGACGCCTCTCTTATAAAGCAAATCGCCGCTGCTGTCTATGGAAACGCTGAACCGGTCATCCATGCCGCGAATGAAAAGGCGCTGTTGAATGACGGAATCGTCCTCGATTTCCAAAACACCGGCATACTGGGACAGCCGCTTGCGAACACTCTCTGTAAAGATCGCAGAAACCGCATCTTTATGATAGAGTCGGCAATGGTGGGTGGATACGCGGATCTGCGGCATGGCATCGGAACGCAAATAGAGCTCCCATGGGATTTCCGCCGTCTTTTTTGAAAGCTGGGTAAAATGAGAGGCCGATATGGTTTCAATTCTCATCAAAATCCGCGTGGCAGTCCGCAAATGGAGATTGGCCAGATATCCATCATACAATTTCCCGCTGAACTCGACGCCACCGGGAACCTGGGCCGTTTCCCCGCTGAAGGATGGAAGCCGCATCAGTTCTTTCCGGCACAGACTTTCCAGCCCCGGAGGCGTGATGGCAAAAAAAACGCGCTTTCGTCCCGAGACATTTCGTTTGATGCGTTTTTCAAGAGAAGACGTCAAAATTGCAGTCCCATTGGCAGTATTGATTTTGATAAAGACCTGCTTATAATTTAAAATTATAAAAAATCAAACAGCGCTCCCATGAGCGTATCGTGTCGGCTAATATTGGAACATAAATAATCCTAATCATCAAATGGATTCTATGCTGCAGGCGATTTTCAGAACTTTCCCTTGACAAGGCAGAGTGGTTTGATTAAAAATCGTTATGAAAATTATCTATAACATTTATAATTAATTAGGCCGAAATTGTCGATATATCCGTGTCGAATTCGGCCTTTTGTTCGTTTGCAACCTGTTTTTCGGTTCACAAGGAGAAAAGCATGATTCATGTTGAGAACCTCACCCGGTATTATGATGATTTCTGTGCGGTTGACGGAATTCATCTGGACATTCAAAAAGGTGAAATCCTGGGATTACTGGGACCGAACGGGGCCGGCAAAACCACGACCCTGAGGATGCTCACGGGGTATCTTCAGCCGACTGCCGGCCAGATTCGGGTGAAGGATTTCACCATTGGCCCGGATACGCTTGAGATCAAAAAACGGATCGGATACCTTCCGGAATCCGCCCCCCTCTACCATGATATGATTGTTTATGATTATCTGAATTATGTCGCGGATATCCGGGAGCTGAAAAATGAGCAGAAACTGTCCCGGATTCACGAACTGGCGCAATTATGCGCCCTGAGCACGGTCATGCACAAGACCATCGGAGAGCTGTCCAAGGGGTTCAAACAGCGGGTCGGACTGGCGCATGCCCTGATGAATGACCCGGAGATACTGGTTCTGGATGAACCCACATCGGGCCTGGACCCCAACCAGATTGTGGAAATCCGGGAAATCATCCGAAAGATCGGCCGGGAAAAAACCATTATCCTGTCCACCCATATCCTCAGCGAGGCCGAGGCCACCTGCGATCGGATCGCCATTATCCATCAAGGAAAGATTGTGGCGGACGCCAGCACCCAATCCATCAAGCAGTCGGCGGGCAGGGAGCGGACGATTTATATCACGCTGGACAATGCGGACTTTGCCGCGGTCCGGCAAAGTCTGGAGACTGTCGGTGGGATCGTTCGGATTGAAAATATCGCCCCTTCGGATACAAATTTTCTCGAGATCAAGATTTCCGTTCAATCCGATGCGGACATCCGAAAGGATATTTACCGGATCATCCGACAGGCAGACTGGCTGCTTCTGGAATTCCGTCAGGAAACCCAGACACTGGAACACATTTTCCGTGAACTTACCCTGGAGAACTAACATGAGCCCCGTCATCCATATCTTTAAAAGAGAATTCAGCGCATACATGGTATCGCCGGTTGCCTACATCGTCATTTCGGTGTTTCTGATCGTCACCGGCTGGTTTTTCTTTACGACTTT
>CAIVVZ010000392.1 GCA_903909505.1 uncultured Desulfobacteraceae bacterium | reverse complement strand
TCAGGAGACCCCAATCCCAGTAATGAAGACCGTTTGATCACTCGCCGTTTAATAGAATGCGGGCAGCTGATTGGTATTCACGTTCTGGATCACATTATTATCGGGGCAGATGGTTTCATTTCATTTGTTGAAGATGGATTGATGGGGTGACCATATTTTGGCAAAAAAAGGAGCTGAAAATGAAAAAAATAACCATTGCCAACGACAAGGCGTCAGCAACTGTCATCTGCCAGGATCTAATCCTGGATGACTCAGTTCCTGGTGCCCGCAATATTTTCTATCTCAACGTCTACGGGCCAACTCAAGAGATCAGGGCTTTTGCCCAGATTCTAGCCATGAAAGGTGCCCTTGAATGTCATGATAATGCAATTGGACCTATCAACGTATGGAGTAGCCATCCCCTGCGTGTCATTCCGAAGATGGGCGAAGGGTATTCGGGGGCGTACATCACGCCATCGACAGACTCATCGTTTCTGATCGGCAACTCGAAGGAGGACTGCTACCAGGTCTTCAGCAGGATACTTGACCAGAGGGAGTTCGTTCATCGCGACTGGTACGAGGCACTGTTCAATGAAGTGTCTATGGAGATTGAGCCGTTGGTTGGAATCAAGCGCTGCTGGAAGTTTCGTGCCCGCGAACTGAAGTCGGAGATAGTTAATCGGCTCAAGTATGGCGGACTCAATATGCCTCCCGCAACAGCGCATTTCACTATCGAGAAGGAGGAACGCCATGAACTATCCCATTGAACGGGTAGCAGACAACTGGGAACGCCGGATCATCAGAAACGGATACGTCCAGAATCGTGAAATCTACTCGAATGGCCGTCGCGGAGCGTGGCAGTTTTACGTGTCCGGTTTCGACGGTACAGTTGAAGGAAAGATGGGACGCTGTTCAGTCCGCAAGGAGGACGGCAGCTATGATCGTAACGTCCCAATCAATCCGGACAACCGGATCAAAATCAATGGGCGCTGGTATGATCGGCGTTACTGGGACCACTGAAACTAAAAAGTGACATTTATCTATCCCGCTCGGGGGTAGGCGGTTTTGACCTCCTCCCTCAAAGGCAGGGGTGTCATCTCTGACTGCCCCCTTACTACTTAAGGAGACAGGCATGGAACTTACAAACACCATTAACAGCTCGTTTTCCCGAACTCGGGGGAACGAACTGAATAAGGGTTTCTACCCGACCTTTCCAACTGATATCCAGACGGTTCTTCACATTGTGGAGCCATCATTTGGCTGGAAAAACCGGCGCTACAATGCCCTTAAAACTATTTCTGTTCTCGACCCCTGCGCGGGTGAGGGCGAATTCCTTACCACGGTAACCCGTTGGCTCAAACGGCGCTATGTCGCTGCCAACGGCTCACCACACGAAATCCTCTCCTATGCCGTTGAACTGGACACCAACCGATTCGACAAAATCCACGGGGCAACCCAGAAACTCAACACGTCGTTCTTTGACGTGGAGATTTCCGGGAAGTTCAACCTGATCCTGTTAAATCCGCCCTACAACAAGGCAGCCGGCAACGAACTTGTTACCTGGATGGAAAAGACAGCTCCTCTACTTGCATATGAAGGAGTGATGGTTCTCATCATTCCCGAATATGAGTTGAAAGGGAGACTGCTTGAGATCATTCAGGGAATATTTCCGTTCGCCTACGCCTTCCAGAGCGAGGAATATGCCCGCTTTAAGCAGGTGGTTGTGTTTCTGGCAAAGGATCAGGACAACAGCAGTGAGATCTATCATCAATATGTCCGTTATCAGAGTTGGCCAGCTGCCAACCTGGGGGAAGGTGCGACACGGGTGAAATACACCGTGCCGGGCAACAAACGCCAGACACTTTCCCTTGGCGGCAGTAGCGGCAGCAACCGCCCGCTTATGACGGCACGCGACCTCACGGAATTTTACCGGGAGTGCGAAATCCGTATAGACAAGGCAGCGGACATGATGCTGGACCGACAGTATCCGTCGTCCTATGACACCAGCATTCAACCAATCTCAACACTACGAACGGCGCATGCCGTCCAACTTGCTGCCATGAACAGCCAAATCGAATCCGTCACCATCAATGGCGAATTTTTCCTGGCCAAATTCATGGTCATCACCAAAACCGAAACCTTCAAAGACCCGGAAAGCAATAGCGAGACAACCGTCTGCAAGCCAACAGTAGAAGCATTTCTGATGGATCGCCACGGGAACGTACAACCAGCCCGTGAACATGGGTTTGATTATTACGAACTCAACAGCCGTCTTTCATCGGTACTTTTGCAAAAGCTTTCTCGATTGTACCAACCCCTCCACGAAATCGGTCAGGACGAAACATACCTGGTCGATGAACTACAGGGGATCGGTCTGCTCCCGCCACAGCGGGAAGCGGTCAAGGCTGTCATCAAAGCCTACCGTTCCGGACGCCGGGGCGTTGGCATTCGTGCCAATACCGGCACCGGCAAAACATGGATCGCGAAAGCGGTTAAGTACCTCACCAGGGCAAAACGCACGGTGATGGTATCAGAACCGCAGCTTATCCCTCAGTTGGTGCGAGAATATGCCAGCGAGGGATTCGCCGTACATGTCATTGACTCCTGGGACGCATTGAAAAAGCTCTCCGTAAGCAGGCCATATGGTCTCTACCTGATTGCCTATACGCGGCTCAGGATGCACCCAAAATACCGGCTCTGTATCAAGAGTCGCAAAACAATCGTCAAGAAGGATGGGCACAGCTCCGTTGAATATGCGGAAGTCTGTCCCTCCTGCCGTTCGCCTCTGGCCGAGAAGATCCGCAAAGGGGACAAACCCAAATGCTCGTACTGCGGCGAACCGCTCTTCACCTATATCCCTGAAAATGACCGACCGGAGATGACCTATCGTCGCTGGATCAGCGAAATCGAGAACAACGGCACCGCCACGGAAGCCCGGACGCACAACAAGCAGCTTCCATACATCCGGCTCTTGAAGCGAATACCGTTCGATCTTGCCATCTTTGATGAAGTCCATAATGCGGCCAACCTGATGAGCAATCAGGGGACCGCGTTCATCCGGCTCGCCGCAACCGCCAAGAAGGTTCTTGCTCTCACCGCCACCGTGACTAACGGCATGGCGAAATCCATCTACAACATCCTGTGGGGTTTGAATCCACAGCAGATGCGGGATGCGGGCTGGGACATGAAGTCCGCTACTGATTTCCAGACCAAGTATGGAGCGTTTAAAACCGTCAGGAAAACCGACGAAAAAAACCGTCACCGTGAATCGGAACGTGTCACCACCTACGATACGGCTGGCATCTCGCCGGCAGCCCTGATCTTTACAATTCCCAACTTCGTCAACGTGGACAGTGACGACTTCGACGAT
>CAIVVZ010000391.1 GCA_903909505.1 uncultured Desulfobacteraceae bacterium | reverse complement strand
GGGACTTGCATTAATGGCTTTAATTACGGGAATCGGGATCATGGTGAAGTTCAAGGTGTTTCCCAAAAATTTACGAAAAAGCACCTTTCAAATCCATACAAATCCAATACCGATTACATTACTTTTAGCTATTCTTCTCATCGGTCATGCTGTTGTGGATTGATCTCCGTAACAGATTTCCGGATTCCGTGGACTGACTGAAGCATGAACCCGATAACAAGAAAAGGAAATATCCATGAAACGATCAATACTGTATTTTCTCCTGGCCGCCTTCTTTTTGTATGGCTGCGGGGATGGTTTAAAGGGCATGGAATCCGACTATACCATCAAAATATCCGGCGCCGACCAGTTGCCATTCAGTGGTCATTATACAATCGCCGGTACGGGGGCCCTGCCCAAACCAGTCCAGTTCACTGGGAAGGGGTCCGTGGAATACACAGGCAAAGGCCTGGCTGCGGCCTGCGTCATTCGAAAAACGACTTCCGAAGGCACGCTGAAGGTGGAAATCCTGCGAGGGAAAGATGTTGTTTCCACTTCGGAAACCGCGGCTCCTTTTGGGGTCATCACCCTTGGCAAAATCCCGGATACCACTTCCATCATCAATCAGCTCATCGGGAAGATATTGGGTTAGGCGGAAAACATCTCACCATCAAAATGAATACGGTGCAAAAGGAAGATTCGTGTTCGGTATTATTATCTTATCTGCTGTCACAGTGATGCAGGTTTATGTTTTTTGGCGTGCCGGAACAGTGCCGTTCGTAAAAAATCATATCCCCGGAAAATTCCTGTTTTTAGCAGGCTTACTCCTTTGGGCATGCTTTTTCTTTACCCGCATTTTTGATAATAACAGAACCGGTCATTTTAGCACTATTCTCGAATTTATCAGTATGACCTGGATGGCTATTCTCTTTTTAACTTTCATCCCTGTCCTTGTAATAGATCTGATTACGGGATTCGGTTGTTTTTTTCCCCGTTATGCGCGCTCGGCGCGCGGATTAGCTTTAATTGCAGGCTTATTTCTTTCAGCAATCGCACTTATACAGGGTCTTCGTCCGCCTGTAGTAAATAACTATGAAATATTCTTGTCCGGCCTTCGGGATGAACTTGACGGGATCACGATTGTTGCCATTTCAGATCTGCACCTGGGCTCATTGATCGGCACAGAATGGCTTGAGGCGCGGATAGCACAAGTATCGGAACAAAAACCGGACATCATCATCCTTCTTGGAGACATTTCCGAAGGGCACGGGGAAGCGTGTCAATATCGGTCAAACGGTGGTTGCCAGCCTATGAAAATACTTCGAGCCATTCGAACGGCACTTCAGGCGCTGATCTCGCTGGTAGTCGGCGGTGTGGGAATTCTATTGGGTCATGGAGGCTCCAAACTTGTCGGGTGGCTTCTTCACTGGCCTGTAGAAAACTCGCCGACAGCCATTGCCGCTGCCGTCATCGTGTCTGCCGGCGTGGGCATCATCTTTGGATATTATCCGGCGTGGAGGGCATCGCGGCTGGACCCAATCGAAGCCCTGCGTTACGAGTAAGGGGAAAATCGCCGGGAGACCCCGGTCAGAGCCTCAGTATAAGGCTGGAGAGAGGGTTATGAAATCGCAGATTATGATCTTTAGTACCCACCACTGAGGCCATTTTTGTTCCTCCCGCTTGACTTCCACCGGTACTTCACTTACTCTTTTCTTCACCCTGCCGTCCATGCTGCCGGCCGGTGGTCCCTGCTTTTGCTTGTTGGACTCCCGGTATACTGCAGCGTCTATGCCGTTGTTTTCGACTCAGGGCTTCGATGACCCACGAAGATGGATTCCAGGCCGATTCCGTGGAGAAATGAGTCTGATTTGACTGATGTGAAAAGCTTTGCGTTAACCCGGATAATGAAGTGAAGCAGATAAAAATGAAAAGAATAACCGTCATTCAACAATTCTCTCTTTTTTGTTTTGGAGCATTGGTGTTTTTCGCAATTGTCTTTGGGTGGATCATCGCGTCATCCCTTGAGCACAATATGCTGATGAGGTCGCAAAAAACAGTGGCAAACATTGTCTCTGAAGAGGTACAGAAAACGTTTGCGGGTGTTGACCTGATCACGCCAAAGATAAATGCCGACTTCGATGACTTTGCTGAAAAGGTTAAGCACCTTTCGCTTGGACCTGACATCGAACGAATAAAATTCTGGAACAAGGATCGTGTCGTCGTATGGTCTGATGAAAAACGGTTGATTGGGCAGTACTTTCCAGACAACGAAGAACTGAATAATGCATTGGGTGGCAATGTGGCCTCGGAACTCAGCACGCTTGAAAAGACCGAGAATAAGTTCGAGCGTCAGTTTAAAAGACTACTGGAGCTATATATCCCAATAAAATTCGATGCTTCAAAAGAGATTGATGCCGTGATTGAGATATACCAAAACCTTGATCCGCTCTACAGGGACATCTCTGGTCAGAAAAAGCTTGTCTGGATTTCCACCATCTTTGGTTTCGCACTTTTGTATGTGTTGCTTTTTGGAATCGTAAGGCGCGCTTCAAGACAGATTGAAGAACAAACCAAAGAAATCATGCAGTCGGAAGAAAGATATCGCAGCCTGGTACAATCTGCTCTCGACGCTATTATCTCCATAGATAGCGTGGGGAAAGTGATTCTTTTCAATAAAGCGGCGGAACAAATGTTCGGCTATTCAGCGAAGGAAGTGATAGGGCAGGACCCCACCATTCTCATGCCGGAACCGTATAAGGCAAAGCATGTTGCCGGGATGAGTCGCTTTTTCGGGACGGGCAAAACCACAATCATCGGAAAGACATCTGAAATGGAGGGGTTGCGAAGGGATGGACAGTCTTTTTCCATGGAACTGTCACTTTCAGTGTCCGGTGGTAATGATGACCAGTCTGTAACAGGAATTTTCAGGGATATTTCTGAACGTAAGGTAATCCAGGAGCAGCTAATCGAAATGGAGAGGCAAGCCTCCATTTCGACAGTAGCAGGTGGTATCGGACATGAAATAAATAATGTCATTGGGGGCCTGATGGGTTATGCCGACCTTTTGAAGATGCAACCACACGACAGGCAGTTGGCACAGAAAAGTGCTGATATATTCATCGCACAATCCCAGCGCCTTAAGCTTCATGCGCATAATCTTCTCAGTTTAAGCCGGCCCCGAGAGCCCCAAATGAAACCGATTGATCTTAACGGGTTGATCGAGAAGGTGACAGAGCTCCTTTGCACGAGCGGCCTGCTCAAGATGTGCACAATTATCAGAGAATACTCGGAGGATCTCCCAGAGGTATCCGGAGATGAAATGCAGCTTGAGCAGCTTATGACGAATTTAGAGATTAACGCAGCACATGCCATGAGTAATCAGGGAATTTTAACACTGAGGACGAATTTATCGGAAAACAAGTCTTCAGTTGAAATCTCTATCACGGATACGGGTCATGGAATCCCTGATGACAAACATGGTCAGATATTTTTACCTTTCTTCACAACCAAAGAAAAAGGAAAAGGTACGGGCTTGGGCATGTACATCGTAAAGCAAGTAGTTGATCAGCATAAAGGGTATATCCACTTGGACAGCAAAGTGGGGACTGGTACAACTATAACTATCGGAATACCTGTGAGAAGAGAATAGTTGCTCAGGTGCACTTTGGAGAGTGATCATCACGGTTTTAACCCGAAAGATGGACAATTTACAGGCAAAGCCAACTTTCTCTGACTCCGCCCAGAAGACGTGGTTTTTCGAGACTCACCCCCCCCCATACAGGCTGCCTTCCACATCAGACAGACGGCAGCGGGACTGCCGGAAACCCTCCACACGACCGCTTTTTACCATTCTCGAATACGCAACATCTTGACATTAAGATGAAATACAGCCATTTTATTAAAAGAATTAAACTTGAATTTGTCGGCGAAGCAGCAGTTGTCAAACGCAGCTCTGAAAAAAAGCGAGAATGACATCATAGCGATAATCGGAGTGATTATTTGATCCGATCGTTGCAGAGTCCTACTTTGCATGATGAAAAAGGCTTATCCATGACGACAAAATCTTGCAGCACCACATTAAAAATGGGTGATGTACTCAATAACAAATGGGTTATTCTTGAGTTCCTTGATAAAGGTGGCATGGGCGAGGTCTATCGGGCACATCAGACCAATCTGAATCGTGATGTCGCCATCAAGGTGATATCAAGGGAATGGCTGGAATCCATCGACGATGGCGACGAGGATGCCGAAACCCCGGTTCAGCGGTTTCGGCGTGAAGTTCAGGCCATGGCTCAGATCTGCCATCCCAACGTCCTGCAAGTGTATGATCACGATTCCGTGACCCTGAAAATATGCGAAAAAGATGCTCCGATCGAATATATTGCCATGGAATACGTTCCCGGTGGTTCATTGCGGGCAACCATGCCGGAGGATGGATTTTTTCCAGACGAAACTGCCGCCAGAAACTGGTTAAGAGATTGTTTCATGCCGGTACTGGATGGTGTTCAGGCGTTGCATCGTATTGGAATCGTGCATCGTGACCTGAAGCCTGAAAATATCCTTATGGATCATCAGACCCCGAAAATTGCGGACTTTGGCTTGGCGCGCTCACACAGGCTAAAATCGATCACGCAATCCATTGATGTAAAAGGCACGCCTCACTACATGTCTCCGGAACAATTTTCCGATTTCAAAAGAGCCGATCAAAGGGCCGATGTTTTCTCTCTCGGCAAGATCCTCTACGAAGCTGTTGAGGGGAAAATCAAGCCAGGAACGATTCCGTTCAAAAGTGTCAAGCTGAGCCAAACCAGCGATCCTTTTTTTCAACAACTGGACCGGATCATTCAGAAAGCCACGGCAGAGAACCGCAATGAACGGACAGCATCCGTGCAGGAGTTGCTTGCCCAGATCGAGATAGTCGTGCATGCGGTTGCAACCCTTGAACGGGTGGATGTTTCAACAGAACCGAAACATGCGTCCATGTTTTCCACGTCTAAATGGATTCGGACTGGTGTTGCTGTCACTGCAGTTTCGGTATTGCTCATGACGCTTTGGCAATTTATGGGTGAATTCGACATCTCGACTTCCTGGGAAAACAGCCCGGCAGTCGTTGACAATAACAAAGAAGCGGCGCCCGCGATCCAGTCCCGCGACCGCAGAACGTTATCGAACGCAATGATACAAGACACTATAGAGCATGTCGGAAGACAGCAACGCATTCCAGGCGGCAGGATGGTCCTGCCATCCGGTTTTGGAACGTCCTCTGGCGAATCGGTTGAAGTCGCAGGATTTGATATGGACGTTTTCCTGGTAACTAACCTGCAATATGTTGATTTTTTGAATCTCAACCGTGCGCGGATTACCATCGAAAATGGTGTTGTGAAAGGCGACAGTAAGATTTGGTACTTGCTGGGAGCGGTATATGATGGTTATGAGCCAATCGTATATCGCGACAATGAGTTTCATGTCAGCGATGCGGCAATGGCATCCAATCCCGTGTTGCGTGCGACGGGGTACGGTGCGTCGGCTTATGCAAATTTTTTCGGTAGAAGGTTGCCCACCCAGACGGAGTGGTTGTACGTACTGATCGAAGGGGCCAATCGGCTGCAATCCAACGTGAAAGACATCCCGACCAGTCCGGCGCGCGATCCAAACGAACAAATGCCTGCCGCTTTTTACACTCCAAATGCATTTGGTATTCGGGGCATGAACGAAGGACTTGCCGAGTGGGCGCTACGAGTATTGACCGACCCTTCCAAAGATCCGACACGTGAAAATCGGTATGTCGTTATCGGAGGGACGGAAGGCGTGCCCAGAGACGGAGGGCCCATACCCGCAGTTCTTGATCGTTTTCCTTTCGAGTCATGCGAGGGCACTGGATTTCGAACGGTTATGGGCCTTGCAGACAAAAAATAAAATGGCGACCCCTGAGGGGCCGAATCGCATCTAAAAATACCCACATGATCATTTGTATCAATCCCTCGCAATCGGGCTAAGGGGGGGGGGGTATCTTTTTTACCAACAGTCGTGAAACTTACATGATATATTGTCATTTCCATAAAAGACAGCGGCGATAAAGGCAGGTCATGCAAAAGAATATCGCAATCAACACCTCCTTACGCCCTGCCTGACAATTTTATTACTTACCACCGGATACAGACGTTTAGCGGGAAATGCTGCAAACAAATTGACAAACTATCTGATATCAATTATATTTATAAGAAGTTTATCAATATGATCAAAATAATATTGCCATGAAATCAATATCCATATTCATCATACTCACCTACATCCTCCTTCCGGTAGTGTGCTTTGCGCATCCTATCGAGTTGCATGTCGAAGCCCCTTCTGACATTTTCGATATTTTCACCTCCGAATGTCCGGATAAGCAGGATACGGATAATTGTGAATCCGCTTGTTGTTGTGCGGAACACATCCCGTTTGTTCACCGAGCAATCAATACGTTTCCAGCCATTATGCTGCGCGGATCATCCCCATTTTTTTTACTTACTCAGATCTCTATTCCCATTTTCGTTCCCCCGCAAAACATGTCTTAATTTGATATTCCTTGTATCATGCAATCTTGCGGAGCCATCCGCCGTCTTGCTGATTCCATCTCTTCGTTGAATACCATCAATTTATCGTATTGGAGACATCTTATGTTGAATAACATTTCATCCATCAAGCGAATAACGCTTCTGGTTTTACTTTTTGCCGTATTTGTTGTTCTGGGGCTTTCCGACCTGGCTGATGCCAGATCCAGCAGTAGCGGTAGATCTATGGGTGGCTCCAGAAGCGGTTCTGCCAGCAGTCCTTCAAAATCCTTTGGAAATCCATCCAGTCCTTCGGGCAGCGGGTCTTTTTCTCCGTTGTCCGGCGGGGGCGGCAACAGCTTTCTTCGCGGCGTTGGCGGCGGCATCGTGGGGGGAATGATCGGGAATATGATCTTTGGAGGATCAGGGCATGCCGGCGGCATGGGCGGCGTCGGCCGCAGCGGCATCGGCATTTTTGAGCTTTTGATTCTGGGCGGGTTGGGCTTTTTTATCTACAAGCGATTTATCAAACCCCAGATTTCCGGGAGTTCTTCTGTGGGCACTGTTCAGAGTCCGTCGGAAGGCCGCGTATGGGTTGATCGGATTATGGAGCGTTTTAACAAAACCAAGGATTCTCAGAGTCCGGTTTTTCCACCTTTTAATTCATTTTCTACCGGAAATTTTTCACCAACAGGCTTCCAGGCGCCGCCCGCTTCGCCGCCGATGGCTTCGGCTTCACCTGAAACCGGTTTCAACCTGATCAAACAGTCAGAACCGGATTTTGATCCTGATAAATTCAAGGAAACCGTTCAGGATGTATTTTTCAAGGTTCAGGCCGCCTGGATGAGACGGGATACCTCTTCGGTTCAGGAACTGATCGGCCAGCAGCTCAAGGCGGAATACGACGCCCAGTTTGCTGATCTCAAACAAAAAGGCCTGATCAACCGGCTTGAAAATATTGCGGTTCGCAGCGTTGAAATTGTCGACATGGGCAAGGAAGACCAAGAGGTATATATCAATGTCCTTTTTACGGCCAATCTTCTCGACTATACGGTTGAGGAATCCAGCGGCAAAGTCGTCAAGGGTGACAGCACGGACCCTGTGAAATTTGAAGAATTCTGGACATTCGCCAGACCGGTGGACTCAACCCTGTGGAAACTGGAAGGCATTAAGGTCAAATAACCGGGAGAATGATTGAGAAATGCACTTGAAAAATTTGCGGATTGTGTTACCTTATCAAAGTAAATAACCATAAAATTAGGAGGTGTTTCATGCAAACCTTACCACTTGGAACCACACAGACTCAGGCACAGGTTCTGGTCAATCAGTTTATACGGAGCGTTTATAACTGGATGGCAGCCGGACTGGCGCTTACGGGTGCGGTGGCGCTTTATGTCGCCAGCAACGAAGCTTTGATTCAGATGATTTTTACGAATCAACTGCTGTTTTTTGCGCTGATCATCGGCGAACTGGCACTGGTATTTTTCCTGAGCGCCAGAATCCAGAAGATTCAGGCTTCGACGGCAACCGGAATGTTCTTGCTCTATTCAGCATTAAACGGCCTGACATTGTCGTTTGTGTTTCTGATCTACACCCAATCATCGGTTGCATCCGTCTTCTTCATCTGCGCAGCCACATTCGGCGCATGCAGCCTTTATGGCATGAGCACCAAACGGGATCTGACATCCATGGGAGGCTTTATGGCCATGGGTCTGATCGGCATTGTCATTGCATCGGTTGTCAACATGTTCATTCAAAGCTCTGGAATGAATCTGATCATCAGCTATATCGGCGTCATCGTCTTTGTGGGACTCACCGCCTACGATACCCAGAAGCTGAAAATGATGGCGCTGTCT
>CAIVVZ010000390.1 GCA_903909505.1 uncultured Desulfobacteraceae bacterium | reverse complement strand
CGTCCGGCAGCAGGAAACCCATGGACATCACCTGAATTCCGTAGGTAAATTCTACCGGTAGGATCTGCTTGTCCACCATTCTTAATGGTTGTCCTTCGAGACGGAGGAGCTTGGGGATGCTGGGACCGTGAAAATCAAGGTCCAAAATGCCGACCTTTTGGCCTTCCAAAGCAAGGGCAACGGCAATGTTAACCGCAACGGTGCTTTTCCCGACACCGCCTTTGCCGGAAAGCACCATGATCTTGTGACGGATCGGGTCCATACAGGCCCGCAATCGCTGGCTTTCCGTGTATTCCTGGAGGCGCTTTTCCCTGCCCGGCCCATGCTCACAAGTGGGCTGGGACGGGCAGGATTCAATTGTTTTAAGATGTTTCATAGTGTTGCTTCTCCTTGTGAAACCGGACTTGAAAAATAGCTTCGCCGCTTGCAAGCCATTTTTGCCGGAAATGTAAAACATAGTGAATTCATTTAGGATAAAATTTAAATATATCCCCTCGTGTAAGAGCGCATTCGACGCTCTTCAATACCACTTCGATTACCGGGCAGGACGTTCCTGGTGGGCAATTCAGCGAGGTGATTTCCTGATCCCCGGCGGTGTTCCTGAGGGCAGCGATCATAAACCACTGCGTTTATCTGAACCGGGCGTCCATGAAGCTTTCCGATTCTTTTCCCGTCGATGTGACGGCAATTTTCATGGTTTGTTTTTCGTTCCTTCTTTGCGAAATCCACAAAGGTTCCGGCGTTGCTGCTCCTGCCCTTCGCACGGTATGCATCCGGGCAGATAAAAACGTTTTTCTTGCAATCTTCCATTGCGAAATGCCTCAAATACTTCGTCGGCGGTTCCCCGGATAAAGGGAATAACCTGGACGCCGGCGGCGTTCAGCATACGCTCCACCGTATCCGACAGGGCGCCGCATATAAGAACCTGAACGCCCAATTCCCTGATCTGGGTGGTTCTGGCGATCAGTGTATCATCGCTCCAGTGTATCCTTGATAGCTCCGGCGAAGCACCCGTGGTGTTATCAATAATCAGGAGTTCATCCGCAGCATCAAAAACTGTGGAAACCCGGTTGCCACAGACCGGCATGGCGATTTTCATAAGAAGACCCTCTGCAAGCTGCTTTACAGGTTCTGTGCCAGTGGGCCTCGGGGTTGAATAAAATTTGACAATCCTGTGTTATATTGAAGTGATGCTGTCGAAAAAATATGATTGGCTAAAAGGCATGTGGTCGCATTATTGCACTCATCACCCTGGTTGAAGGGTTGTAATAATGCGACTTAAATTGAATGAGGGTGAGCTGCCACCCTATTTGACCACTGGCGCATCGGGATTCTGCGTCCATTCCTGCATGGAGCCGTCATAAATCCGGACATTCGTGTAGCCGAGCATTTCTCTCATCAAGTATGACCAAGTGGGACAGCACTGGCCCGTATCGCAATACGTGACGATCTCCTTTGACCGATCCTGCCCTGCAGCACTCTCGACAATAACGGCCAAGGCTTCCCTGTTCTTGAATGTACCGTCTTCGTTAAAGGCACAAGACGTGGGGAGATTGACGGCGCCGGGAATGTGTCCAAGCTTTGCAATGCAGTCCAACTTTCTCTTTCCGGAAAAGATATCTGCTTCCCGGACATCCAGAATGACAATCTTTCCCAGGCGATTCCGGATGTAATCCCTGTCGGCAAACTTGTCCTTCTTGTATCTTCCTTCGAAGGACTTTTCCTT
>CAIVVZ010000389.1 GCA_903909505.1 uncultured Desulfobacteraceae bacterium | reverse complement strand
TTCCTCTGCTCGGACGATGCGTCCTATATTACCGGTCAGGTGATTTCGGTAAACGGCGGAATGTTTTAGTCTCGGACATGCCTTTTTCGGTAAACCTTCCCAAAATGACACAGGTATTGTTGCCGCCAAAAGCAAAAGAATTGGAAAGAACAATATTCACCCCGGAATTGCGTGATCCTTCGACAACATAGTCGAGGTCACACTCCGGATCAGGCTCTGTCGAGTGAATTGTAGGCGGAATGAACCGCTCAACAATTCCCAGTATGGAAGCAACACCTTCTATTGCTCCGGCCGCCCCAAGTGTGTGGCCCAGCATCGATTTGGTGGAACTGACGGGAATTTGATACGCATTTTTGCCAAATACCTCCTTGATCCCCCTGGTTTCCATTCGATCATTGGCGGGAGTCGCCGTGCCATGTGCATTAATATAGTCTATTCTTTCCGGGTGAACTCCGGCATCTTGCAGGGCTGTCCGCATACAACGCACTGCGCCGGATGCCTGAGGGTCCGGGGCTGTCATATGATACGCATCGCAGCTTACCCCGTACCCAAGAAACTCCCCATAGATTTGAGCATCCCGGTTCCTCGCATGATTCAAGGATTCAAGAATCATGATTCCGGAGCCTTCTCCAAGGGAAATCCCTTGACGATTTTTATCAAAGGGCTTACAGAATGCCGGATCTACTGCCCCCAACGCATTAAACCCCCCGTAAGTGATCCTGGAAAGGGACTCGGTACCGCCAGCAATAACGACCTTGGCCATCCCTGCCCGAATCAGGTCCCTGGCATATCCCATGGCAGTGGCTCCGGATGAACAAGCTGTCATGAATGTGGTCTTTGGCCCCATTAGTCTTAGCTTTGATGCGATGTGGTCGGCTGACGAGGCGCAGCAAAACGACGCAAAACGGGAAAAACGCACGCCTTTGCCCTTATCCTTGAGGTATTGCCGATAAGCCTCTTCACCCTCCAGCATTCCGCCTGCGCCCCCGCCGATAACAACGCCGGTATCCGCCAGCAGAGCATCCGGCACAGGGAAGAGCCCGGCGTTCTTCAATGCTTCAACGGCGGCAGCCATAGCCATCAGATCCGAACGAGACATCCGCTTTATTGAAAATTCCGGAGGGATCATCTCTCTAGGGGCAAACCGCTTTACTTCTCCACCAGTATGCGTTGTAAAATCAGCAGTGTCAAAAACGGTGACAGGCCCGATGCCACATACGCCATTTCTCAAGGCGCAGCAGAATTCAGGCACACTCCCGGCGATTGCGTTTATAGTTCCCAGCCCTGTAATAACAACTCTTTCCATTTTTTATGGTAGTCCTCGGAACTTCTCTGTTCTTTCCGGCAATGTGTGAAAATTTTTTAGATGACAGAGGTGTTGTCTCGTTCTATATTCATGTTATATTTGAGCGGTCAATGACTTAATTTTTAGAATTGAAAAGTACAGTTTATGCCCGCGTGCAGTATGTATGACTTATTGTCAATTAAAAGATCGGTAAGGGCTATGGCCACCCGAGTTTACGAGAACGCTGCGCTCTATCAGGATGATGTTCAATTCATCAGGGGATAGTTCCCTGTTCTACGCTGTCATACCTATTCCGTAGAGTTATGCATATTTCCTCCATATATTTAACCGCCATTTCAGCATCATCATCATTCGGAAAACCTGACGGCATAAGACCCAGATCAGCGGGATATCTGCTATCCAGGTAAATGTCATTCAAAAAGCTCAATGCATCATCATCTATTCTCAATCCAGAACCCAGAGCATCCTCACACAACTGCCGCAATCGAATCAAATTGTGTGTTCGCGGAACAGGCTGCTGCTGAACAGTCAGCAATGCTTTAAATGTTTTCTCAACAGCCTG
>CAIVVZ010000388.1 GCA_903909505.1 uncultured Desulfobacteraceae bacterium | reverse complement strand
TTCGCCCGCCTATGATTATCCAGTCAAATGAGTGAAGACCTCTATCCCCAAAATCAAGCCTTTCGTTCATTGGTTCACAAGATAAGAATGTCACGACCGGCCTATATTGATGTTTATTTAATTCTTCGAAGGCCCCAACTGCTGAATTGACCCTTGACTGGCAATCAACAGTAGTACCTACCCAAGCATTTTTAGGCCATTCGATTCCGATAAGTCTCTTTGGGTTTTTCGTTAAAAAGATAAAGTTCCATTCCGGTGATTTGGCGCATGATTCAATAACTTGATCAATCCATTCTTGAGGAACCCAGTCACCAAACAATTCAGCCATTGAACAAACAAATACATTTCGATTCCCATTCCCGGTATCTATAGGTAGCCTGGTATTGATAGGTGCAGATAGTCTTTCTGGATGAAACTTTGGCTCGAATCCTCCTTGAAATCTATTTCCGATATCTCTTGCGTAGCAATACTGGCACGCGTAGCTGCAACCTGTAACTGGATTCCACGTCCATTTGGACCATTCGATTGAATCAGATTTTTCTTTGTTGAACATTTGTTTTTCCTCTGGCCTCGGCTTATTTTTGGCACGTTCACGGACTTGTTTCTCGATTTTACTGAGTCCGATCTTACCAGTCTCAACGTCCTTCTTTTCGTCATCAGTTCCATGCTTCAAAACCACCACTGCCGCCGCCACCGACCGGCCCGAAACGTTTAGCAGCTTCCCGGCTTGCGATCTGGCTTTGTTTTCATCAGCATTAGAAGCGAACGGCTTATTTTCTTCAGGGTCAGGTGTTTGAACATTTTTTAACTTTGGCGTATTATCTTCATTGATATATTCCGCTTCTGGGTCGGTTCCGTGTTCAGAAATCGCTTGTGGCAAGCTTGCCACAAGCGATTTTTTATATTCTTCAGACTTCCGATCACCGCCCGCTACCCTCTGCCTCTCTCTCGCCGCCTCGATGTGAAAGTTCATCGCCTTTGCCGCCACTATAGACCGCTGACCTGCCGTTAAATGCCGCCGGTGTATATTCTGTGAAATGACATACTCAATCGGGTCCGATCCGCCCTCCCACTCTCTTGCCCATACGTCTATTTCAAGTTCTTTACAGGCAAGATATCTGTTACGGCCATCAAGCACTTTATCTTGATAAAGAATAATTGGATTGTGAAGCCCGTTGCCGAGAATATCATCCTTGAACTCTTTATATTCAGCGTCGTTCATCGGAGGAAGGAGCTGGGCAATCGGATGAATTGCCAGATCACCTTGCACAATAAAAGCACCGTCATTTAGTTCTTTTGACATTAGTTACCTCCATCCTTAGAGCTGATATCCAGCCTTATTTCTTGCCCCAATACATCGGTTTATTGTTGTTGCACTTATGCACGGCATTACTGGGTGCAATCGTAATGCCCGGCAATCCCATGAATGATCTCAATCGGGATCTGGCGCCGGCAGCCAGGACAGAAACCCTTGCATCACAAAAGTCGATGATCCTTGCGCAATCTTTACCGGGTGATGGCCTTAGCGCCCGGCCGATGTACTGGATCAGCCGGCCGGAGAACTTGATGGGGGTGGCCAAAATCACAGAAGCGATTTCAGGCAGGTCAAAGCCTTCACCAATCAATTGACCGGTGGCAACAAGAACCCGGACATTGCCTGCCCGGAGCCTATCGGTTAAAACTGCTCTATTTTTGGCGGCGGTATCCCCGGTTAAAACATCAGCATCAACGCCAATATCAGATAGCGAATCCTGTAGTTCCGAACAGTGGCTTTTCCGATCGGAGAGAATCAGGACGATTCCCGAGCCATCGTTTGCTTCTTGCACGGCTCGAAGCGCCACAAGTTCATTTCGTTCCGGGTCAAGACACAGCTCGGACAACATTTTTGAGTATTCGGTAGAGCCGTCCAAATCCGTTATGAACTCCGTTTCGACTGTTTCGACAACCGCCCGGCAAATATGCCCTTCTTCAATAAGATGCTGGCCATTCACTTCATGAACCTTGTCCCCCAGGTAAAACCATATCAGCCGGGTCAGCCTATCCCGGCGCCAGGGTGTTGCTGATAGCCCAAACATGTACTTGCAGTCAAACGCGGTCACAACATCAAGAAACGTTTTTGATGGGCATCGGTGGCATTCATCCACAATCAGGAACCCGATATGCTCAAATACGTCATCCGTGCATTTACAAAGACTCTGAACGAGTGCAACCGTGATCCTGTTTCCGATCCGCATTTTTCCGCCGCCAATGACGCCGATCTCAGACTTCGGGATCCCCAGAAAAGTTTCGATCCTGGAAACCCATTGATCCAGCAGTTCACGGGTATGGACAACAACCAAAGCCGGCTGATTCCGGGCTGCAACAACAGTCAATGCCATAACGGTTTTTCCGGAGCCGGTCGGACTTTGCAGCGTGCCAAACGGCTTCTGCAGAACCGCATCGACGGCGTTTTGCTGGAAAGCCTTCAGCTTGCCAGTGAAACAAAATCCGTTCACAGGAGGGAAAGTTCTTCGATGATCTTCAATGTGAATCCGCTCGCCGTTCTGTTTGGCGATCCGGATAGCCTGCCCTGTGAACCCTCGGGGGAAGGACAGCCTGCCACAGATGGTGTCATAACACTGAATCAGTCGTTCCGTATTATGATTGCTGTATCCACGTTTTTCATTTTCCAGATATGCCGGATTCGGGAAGGTCAACCGGCGCCGGATTTCTGCAAGCGTTTGCGGATTACAATCTGTGATGGTGGCGGAACTGGAAATTCGTATTTTCATTTTTCGGTTTTCCTTGCATCAACCACGATACGTCTGCCCTGGTACTCGGCCAGGTGCCGCAGTGCGCCCCAATTGGCAATCCTGAAAGATCGAGCCAGAAGCGCCATAATTCCATCAACAAAGCGAAACGCTTTCGGCTCCAATGAGATTTTCTCAATTCGTGTGCAATCGGAATTCAATTCAAAAATTATCAGATTCGGTTTTTCGTTTTTGAGCTGCATGAATATTTCCTTATGCTGAAAATAAAGTCTCAAAAGTCTCCTTGTCTCCAAATGCAATGGTGTCGGCGCTTAAATGTTGGAGACGTTGTTTTTTCAAAGTCTCCAACGTCTCCAGTATTTCAATTTATGGAGACTTTGGAGACTTCCGGTTTTCAATGTCTCCAGGCTGTGGCCATTGGTCTCATTGATTTTGGAGACTTAGAGACTTTGGAGACATTGTTTTATGAGTGTGTCAATTTTTTCATTCCAAATCAGACAGTGAACCCGGCGCCTCCCATTGGCATCCTCCAAGCTGGCGGATATGTCCATACCAACCCTCCGGATCAATGAACCCATGCCTTTAGGGGTCATCGGCTTTTCTGGTGATACAATTCGGTTGAAATTGTCGCAGATAAACCCGATCGCCAACCGGCCCGCTTCTGTTTTGTTACGAATCGCATCAAGGACAGTTGCCAGATTTTTCTTTTGTTCCTCGCTGACGTTATCTTCCGGGATAAAACCATCTTTGATATTGCGGATTGCAGATACCGCATGGCTCAAATAATACTCAGCCGCCAGGATGCCGCTTTTAATATCTTCCGTATTCAAATCCGGTGACGGTTCGTGACCCTTTACGAGCTGACTCTGACATTTGATGGTCCCGGACAGCCGGACAACGTACTCCGCAGCCTTCGGCAGAAAAACCCTGATTTCTGGGGGAAGAAGGTTTGCTTTGCCGACAAGTTTATTTCTCCATTCGGCAAACACTCCAAATGCCTCGTGTGAAAAATGGATGCTTAACCGATCATTAATATGGTGGTCACTCCATCGCTTCGCGTGGCCAATTGTGGAGTCCCAGATATTACGGTTGGAGTCATTCCACGATTCATCGGTAAGCAGATAGTTAGCTTCTGGTTCGAACGTCCATAAAATCCTGCTTACCGTACCATCAGCCAGGAAAAAGCCATCATCGGCGCCAAAGACGCGCCGGAAAACCGGCGGTTGTATCCCGCCGATGATGTTCAAATTCATATTTATGGAAAAGCTCTCTGATACTCTTCCGACCCGGCAACCCGTCCCGCTCCAAATATTCAACAATCCTTCCCGGTCAGTGCCTTTACCGGACTTGTATTGATTTTGACTGCCGATGAGTGCCGAAAGTTCATCAGCGTGATAGAGGATTCCGCCAGTAGGACAAACCTTTGATTCAGCTCTTAATGATTCGAGTGTCAAGTCGGTAAGCAAATATGACCGGCCACGGATCAACATCCGTTCTTTTGGCTTTTTCTGCATTTCTTCTGTGTTAACTCTGTCAACTCGCTCATCCTCTGCATGCTGGAAATCCCAGAGTGGCTTCATAAGCATTTTGACCGGTGGTGTTTTACCCTGTCCACTTGCCTTCACATCCCCAATCCACAGGATCAATGGAGACGCCCACGACGCTTTTGGACTTATGAAAACGGTTCTTCCCAGAACACTGCAAAATATCGCAAGTGAAGCACCGGCCAATGAATTTGGACTTGTGGCGCATGACCTGGCCAATTGGTGAAGGCTCTCGGAAATGACATTTGGAAAAATATCGAAGGGGAATTCTGATTGTGGCGGAAAAAGCTCTGAAGCTCTCTCCCATTGGTCTGTCTCTCTACTGGGGTCGCTTGAGTTGTCGCATTTTAACGGACATTTTTTACAGTCGAATGCCGATCCCGGAAAGCCTTTTGCCAGGACAAACTTGCAAGAAAAGCGGTAAGACTCATGGCCGGATATGTATGACCACTGCGCCCGGAAATGCTTCAAGCGTTCCTGGTAGGTGGTATACGATGTGCTTTTAGAATACTTCTGCAGGAATGGGTCAACAATTTGAAGAACTCTTTCAAAATCAAATCCGGCGGTCTGGAAATAACTGACAACGATCATCACAAGATTATTGAATGTGGTCCTGCCTGTCTTTGGATTCGCAGTGAGAATGTATGCGATACATTGCGCAATCTTGTCGCGTAGCTTTACCAATATTTCAGGATCAATAGGCGAAGACTCTTTCATCTCTGCCTGTTCACGTTGTACTTCTGCAAGGCAGTTCCGGTAATCCTCCCCCAGGTCAGGACATGAGTATTCAGCGCCATCAACTGGTTCAATCTCGCGCGGACGCTTTGTTAATTCCGTGATCTGCTCTATGGTCAGCGCTTGAATCTCATCCAGGGTCAAAGGTATCTTGTATCTGCCATTGGAGCGCCGAACGTTGGGCAACCGGAACATTTTGCCCTTGCCCATGCAGTACAAGGACATATCCAGCGTTGTAAGTTCAAGAATCTCTTTCCAGTTGGCCACAAGTTTTTTGTATGCCAATGGTAAAAACGGATCCCCTGATTCAGCACCCAGGCATTCAGCAGGGATTTCTGCATGGCAACCTTTACCGCCCGAAGCATAAAAACTTATCGCGTTTGGGTCGAGCGTGTAATATTCTGGAAGATGGATAAGGCACAGAGACCGCAAATCTTGAAGCGCCTCTCCTGGATCATTCTTGCAATCGAAATCGAGAACCAGATTTCCGTACCGCATAGACTCATCCGGCTCTCCATCAACTGGTAAGCGGTCAAACACTGTCCATGTCATGAACATGGCGTCTTTCCGGATAGCCTCGGCAATGGCCTCTTGCTTGTTTGGAATAGGTTTCCATACGCGCTCTTCTGGTTCTTCTTTGAAAAATCTGTATAAGATTTTATCAGATTGAAATTCGTACTTCATCTTTCAAGCCCTCATGGGGGGGAGATAAAACTCTCGGCTTATGTTCTGCCAACCGTTCGGCCTTTTGGCTCGGGTTTTGTCTGTCATCCACTGCTGCCCGGCCTGCATCATTTCACCTGGCTGATTTGGCTGTCATTACAATCAGTGCAACTCGAAAATGACTTTTCCATAGCGTCGACTTCTTCCGCCAACCATGCGGTACATCGAATGGAAATCTTGACTGGCTTCGGGTAACGTCCGGATTTCACGCCCGCCCACCACGTGGACTTGGAAATGGGAAGGATGCCAACAATTCCCTTCTTTTTGTTCCCGACGATACTATCAATTCTCAGAAATTTTGGTGTGGGTGTGGGTGTAGATACAGGTTTCATGATATCGCTCCTTTCTTGGTACAGGATAACCCATAATTGGTTAATCCTGTTCGTTGATGTCTGAAGCGACTTTAGGTGGATTGTTCGGTGTTGTCATTGCAGTTGCACACGATTCGTGTGCAACTGCAAAAGGCGATTTGGCGGGGGTTTATTGGGAAAGAAGTCTTTTTGCTTCGGCAAATCTGCTTGCTGTTGTTCGAAACGTACAACCTGGAAATCCTTTGTATTGCTCAGCTAATTCTTCGCGTAATTCTTCTTCGGTTTCGTACAGTTTCTTGTCCATGATTATCTGGAGCAACGCTCCGATTAGGTGAAGAAAAGAGTTTTTCTCTCGTTCGCCAACAGCTTTGCGTGCGTCGGCTGATTCTTCAAAAGATCGTATTGCAGCATCTCTTTCATGCTCTAAGGCAGAATTCTTAATCGCCATTTCTCGCAATCGTTCTTCAGTCTTTTCGAGGCGTGTTTTTTTTGCCTGCAAGTCTGCCTGAAGCGCTATAAACGATTCGGTGTTGATTGCTGCATGGGTCTTTCTCTCTATTTCATCAAAGAGAAATGGCGGTCGTTCCCCTTGATTTTCCAAAAACCAGTTGCGCAGGTCAACTCTCCGGACGGTGCGCTTGCGCCCAGTGATTCCTTCACCTGGAACTGACTTGCCATCCCTGCCACACTGTAATTCCCCGCAGTCAATGGCATCCATGATCCATATTGCTCTTGAGCGGAGGCATTCATTTTGCGGGTCGGCGACTGGAATTCCTTTTTCATCTATGGATATCGTACGGTTTGTTATGCCACACCAGAACGCCGCGGCCTCCCAAACATGGTAATAGGGCTTTTCCCAAGGCTTACAGTTTTTATCTTCCGCCATTTCGTATCCCCTTTTACGCGTCCCTGGAGAAGAATCCGGGAGAAACTGGCAGGGTTCCCAGCTTGTCGGCCCGTCGGCCTATCCCCCGGAAATAGATCACACGGTTGCGCCGGCCCGTTTTAAAGGAATCACCTTTGCGCCGGCTTTCAGTCCGTCCAGATAATCCGCCCAAACCTGCATCATTTTTGCACGCTCAGCAAGGTGTGAGGTCCGGTTATAAGCCCTGCCGTTTGGGTCTCGTACAGCATGTGCAAGCTGGTGTTCAATAAGATGATAGGGGAATTGTAGAATCTCGTCAAGTAGGGTTCTGGCAATGGCTCTGAAGCCGTGTGGCGACATTGTGCCGTCGAATCCCATGCTCTTAAACGCGACAAAGAACGAACTGTTGCTCATAGGTTTATCAATCCCTCTTGCTGAAGGGAAGATATAGCGCCCATTCCCTGTGAGTGCATGGAGTGACTTGAGGATTTCAAAGGCCTGTCTGCTTAATGGTACGATGTGAGGCATCCGCATCTTCATTTTTTCAGCCGGTATTGACCATATTGCCGCCTCAAAGTCAACCTCAGTCCATTCAGCATGTCGTAATTCACCAGGGCGGACGAAGAAAAGAGGAGCAATCTGTAAGGCGGATTTCACAACAAAGGTTCCCTGATAGGCGTCAATAGCGCGTAGCAGCACGGTGACATCTTTCGTATCTGTGAGCGCGGGGAAGTGTTCCGTCTTTGTTTTTCGCAAAACATCTTTCAGAGTATATGAAGGGTCGATTGTCGAAAACCCCAAAGTTATCGAATATCGGAATATTTGGCTGCATACTCGACAAGCCCGTTTTGCGGTCACAACTGCTCCACGGGATTCAATTTTCCGAAGTGCTTCCAGAACATCGCCAGGTACAATTTTGCTGATTGATTTTTTACCAATCACAGGGAAGATATCTTTTTCAAGCAGTCTCTTTATCACCTTTGCATGACCTAACCCCCAGGTGTGAGAAATTTTGCCATACCATTGAAGCGCAACACTTTCAAAGGTATTGGTCACCTCGTCCTTGACTGCTTGCCTCGCTGCAGAAGGGTCAACGCCACTGGCAACCAATACCCGCGCCTTGGCGCGTTTTTCCCTGGCCGATTGCAAAGAAACGTCTGGGTAAACACCGAATGAAATACCTTTTTCTTTTCCATTAACGGTGTACCTGAAGCGCCACCATTTGCTTCCGTTCGGGTTAACAAGCAGGGAAAGACCATCGCCATCAGATATCTTGTAAGGCTTCGATTGGGGCTTTGAGTTCTTGATTTTAATGTCATTAAGTGCCATATTTCCCTCAGGATTATTCATTGAGACGGGTAACTTTTATTTTTTATACCCACAGATAAGAGAGTTACCCGGAAAGTTACCCGGATGTTACCCGGATGTTATGGAACAAAGTAACACGTTATTGAACTAACTACAAGTTAAAGATTGTTTATTCATAAGGGTTTTTGGACTATATTGGATTTCATTGGAGTTTGATTAATGAGATATCCCAGACTGACGATTAATGTTCCCAATTTTATTACCGTTATCCGGATCCTGCTGACGCCGCTTTTTGTCATTTTTCTACAAAGAGACATGTTCCCGATGGCAATTCTGGTTTTCACGATTGCCGGCGTCAGCGACGGGCTGGATGGCTTCATCGCCAGGTGCTACAACCAGCGGACAGAACTCGGGGCCTACCTGGACCCCATTGCCGACAAATTCCTGCTGATAGCATCTTTTATCACGCTGGGCTTTCAGCAACACATTCCGGGCTGGCTGGCCGTGATTGTCATCAGCCGGGATATCGTCATCGTGATGGGCATTGCCGTTCTGAACATTATGGACGTCAAGATCCGGATTCATCCCACCCTGATCAGCAAGGTGACCACCTTTGTCCAGCTCTTTACGGTGTTTCTGACCCTTCTCTATCCCGAAACGCCATCGGAGCCCATGGCCAAATACGTGATGTTCTGGATTACGGCTGTTTTGACCACGATTTCCGGGCTTCATTACATGATGCTTGGCCTCAACACGTTTCAGAACGGGCAGGACAGATTGATTCGATAGCGGATAAATGCCGGCGATAGCAAATAAATGCAGGACGGCTGCTGACGAAACATCTCGCCCGTTTTTTATCACGGTTTTTGTTGACATCGAACAGGTCGGATGGTATGTTCCGAACATATTACAGGCACGTAGCTCAGCGGGAGAGCACTACCCTGACACGGTAGGGGTCGTTGGTTCAAACCCAATCGTGCCTACCAAGCAAATCAAGGGGTTATGGCGAAAGTCATAACCCCTTTTGATTTTTATTTGGTAACTTACTATGTTACCAAGATTCCGTGACCGCTACCTTTTTGGGCTGTTCCGGCTCATGAATCCCATATTTTTCATTCTGCACATTGGTGATAATAATTTTTCCGGCTGTTTCTCCCGTCCCCTTGGTGGAGGTACTTCGAACCCAGTTCGCCGGTCCGTCTAAAGTCTAAAGAAATGATAAGCAGCATTCTTGTGGCTCAGACTCAAGTTAACGATGGATTCCTCGCTATTCGGCAATGGTAATCTGAATGCTGTGAAGGGTCTTCGACAGCAGTCAACTTGCTGGCCAGTGAATGGATGAAAACCTCATACCCATAACCGCTACATTTATAGGTGGGAATTCCGTTTTTCTGGGTAAGATGTCTTTTGATATGGCGATTTGAATTGATAATATTACCAACAGAAATAAAGAAGTGAAAGTGATTCTATCATGATGGCCAAAGATTCGAATTGCCATGGTTCCCGTTTCCGCCGGGTTGACGACAAAAAGCGTGCTGGAGGTGTACTGGGAGTCGATGATGTGTTCCCCTTGGCTCGTCTGCCCGTAGGCAAAATTGAAATTCCTCGTGTCGATGAAAGGCGCCATTCGCTGAATCCTCTGTACTTCATAGTGTTGACCGTTGCAACCCATGACTGCGCCTGACTGAGGGTCTTCTTATCTGATTTGGCCGGAGTTGCGAGCGATGTCAGTTGTTTTCAAGGCGCCACACTGCCAGGAATGATGTGTCGCCTTATTGCAGTTTCCATGTCGTCTCTTCAGTAACATTGTTTTGGCCGAGTGACGGGTTCTTTCATTCCCCTCGACCCTTCCTGTCCGGGGGGCGGGTCGAGATCTCTCAGTTTGTTAGGATCAAAGCCTGTGGATCTTACTGCTTCGTTGAGGCTGGGACCTCCCCGTATCCCGGCATCCCTGAAGGCTCTGTGTATGGCTTTGGCGTCAACCGCCGTTAATGTCGAAGCATATATCTCCCCCTTTCATGGTTTTGACGGGTATCCGGTGCTGCCGCGAAACGCATCATCATGGACGGGTGTAGCTCAGGTTCAAGGACGTTGAGCCAAGCGTGATGGATGAGATCGCATTGGAGAGCACTTCGCCCGTGACTTGACTGGCTGCAGCAGGCAATTGGGGCGATTCGGACAGTGCATACAATGTGAAGGTGTAGAGCTTGGGACCGGGTCCTTGCGAGCAAGGTGGATCGTAGGCCATGGTGGTTCCGTGGCTGCCTGTTCCCAAAATGCCGACTCCGGAACTGTTTTTGGCCATGCTGGTCGTGGTTCCCGGTATGCTATATAATACCCAGTTCCATTTTGTCGTTCCATCGCCCGGTAGCGTTGTCATCATCAGTGCGAATTCCTTGGTGCCCTCAGGCGCATTCGACCAGGACAACGCAGGGGAGGACCCGGTGCCGTCGCAAGTATATTCGGCGGGCAGTGTACCGCCAACACCGACATCATTTGTGAGCAAGAAGGATACTGTGGAGCTATTTGTATAGCTTGTAACAACCCAGTAGTAATTCCCATCGGTGGAAAGAGCCGGGTCGTATTTCAAGTTTACCCATATATGCGTGCTTCCATCCGGCAACAGAAGATCAGATATATGGATTGTTAGATCGTTGGATAGTGTTGATGCTGCACATGAAAAAGAAGGATTGTTTAGCATGCCGGAATTTTTATATTTAAAAGGTATTAACGTCGGATACTTCGAATTGAACTCATAAACAAAATCCGCCCAAAGTGACAGGGTTCCCGCTTTTGGATCTGTATAGGAAAGAAAGGGAATATGGAGCAACAAATTTCCATCGATCGTTGCCGTGCATTCTGTAGAGCCTGACACGCCGAACAGGTAGTCGGTGTTGGAAATGTACGGGGCAAGTATTGACACGTCCTTGATGACGGCGGAATACAGATACGGAGTCGTGCACACGGAAAAATCAAAGGGTACGCCGTTATAGGTGCCGGACATGATCGTTTTTCTCATTGCCGTCAGGTTTGCCTTCTGGGTAGCGGTCATGGATTTGTACACCTGAGCGAAGGCCAGGGTATAGGCGTGTACAATCTCGCCGTCCAGTTCCCCGTAGGTTCCGGACTTTTCCAGCACCTGGGCCAGGACCTGGGCTTTGAATGCATCCGTCGGCACGGATGCCGTGATGAGGCTTCTCAGCAACGTGGAGATGTCGGTGCGAATCTGCACGATGTTTTCCGTGCCGGCGTAAAGGTCGTTCCGCTGCTTGTCCACCAGGGCTGTCACCAGGCTGTCCAGATGGGTGGTGGCTATTTGATCCAGGAAATATTTGCCTGCATTGGCCGTCAACGCTTCATCGATCTTGTAACCCTCATGCCCGATGGCCGGCGCATCCTTGATATAAAAAGAGCCGAAGTAGGTGCCCTGCCGCTCGGGGCAGAAGTAGACATCGGCTTCCAGGGATCCCGCGTACCATGAAAACAGATCGCTGGCGTAGGTCATCAATGCCACGGATACATCTTGGGTGACGCCCCGCATCAGATTTTTAACCGCTGTCTCCATCTCACTTGACACTGTCCATGAATCAAATCCGCCTGCCTTCATGGCGTCCAGATGCGCCTTCTGTGCGGTGCTCAGTGTCCTGTATATGCCTGCATACACTACGGCACGGTCAAAACAGATCTGACCATCCAGTTTATAAAGATCGCTTGAGGCGACCTTCACCGCATCCAGACTCAAACCGGAAGACCCTGCGGGGATGTCTCCGTCCAGTTGGCGGCGAAAGGCCTTCATCAGCGGGAAGCGATTGTATCCATAGAGGTTGATCTGGTCTACTTGGCTGGTAGCCAGCGTCTTGAGCGCGGCAAACTGTTCGGCACTTAATGTATAAAGGACATTATAGGCGCAATTGGTCAGAAAACTGGTATTGTGCCCATTGCCGTTTGGGGTATTGTCACGCAGGTACTGAAATCCCCAGTAGTCGGCCACCTTGCCCGGAGGGAAAAAGGTCTGGGCTTCGAAGGTGCCGGTTATGATGCCAAAACCGTCAAAAGCGATCGTGTTCCGCTGAGCATCGTCTGAGAGGGTCTGCTCAATATCCATATTGGCCGAAGCAGGGGCTGCTGCAGCGATAAGTACAAACAATGTCATAACTATGGCAAAAATAAAATAGTTTGTTTCAATGCGTGCTGTTTTCATAGAATCTCCTTTCTGGAATGATGAATAAAAAGCAATTTTCATACCGCCTTCACTAAACAAAGCTTTTATGGGTCAGCGATGGGCTCTTTTCTTTTTTGCTTGCATGGTAGCATCTGATTATGGAGAAATTGTGGAGACTTTCTGTTAAGAATGTGGAGACTGGACTGAAAAAAATATTGTATGCTATAGTGTGAACAATGAGATTTGATCAATACAGCAAGGGGTGCCCGGAAGCATCATGCGATTGAAACTGTCTATTAAATTTTTTTTGGCGTTTCTATCAACATCATTTACGATTGTTGTTGTCATGGTTGCGGCCATGCAGTTTTATGTCAACCGGAGTTTTTCGGACTACATCCATAAGGTGGAATCGACACGGCTAAGCGAACTTGCTCCGCTGCTGAGCCGGGAATATCAGCGCAGCAAGGGATGGGAGCGGTTGCGCGACAACAATGAACGCTGGAATGAACTGCTGCGGCCCCGCGATTCTGCTGCATATTCAGAAAAGCCTCCTTCGATGCCGCCGGGTTTTGAATCCTATGTGAAACCACCTCCGCCACCTCGGCTGAGGGATCCTGGAGGTGAAGGCAGGCCTGATGACAGACGGCGCGGATTTCCCGAGGACGGCATGCCGCGGGACGGAAAGGACAGAATGCCTCCCCCTGATGAACAAGGCGGTGAAAGAAGACCGCCAAAAGATGATCGCGACAGAAACGAGCGTCCGGTTTTTGGTATAGAGCACAGGCTCACGTTGTTTGATGAGCAGAAGGAACCAGTTGCAGGACGGGCAGAATCCACAGCAGGCCATACGATGCAGGAAGTCTCCGCAAATGGAAGAACAGTCGGGTGGTTGGGACTCAGAAACCAGGACAGCCTGTCAGATCCCCTGGACATGGCTTTTTTAAAACAGCAGGCCAGGGCTCTCTACATCGTTGGTGCTCTGGCGCTGGCTCTTGCCGCTGTTGTGGCGTTTCTACTGTCACGCCATCTGCTGGCGCCGATACAGCAACTGATCAAGGGCACCCGCAGCCTCACTTCCCGCAAGTTTGGCGTCCGGGTTAGCGTGAACAGCTCTGATGAGCTGGGCCAGCTTGCCGGGGATTTCAACCTTATGGCCCAGACCCTGGAACAGTATGAGAAGTTGCGGCAGCAGTGGATTTCCGATATTGCCCACGAGTTGCGCACGCCCCTTTCCATCCTGCGGGGCGAAATCGAGGCGCTGCAGGACGGGATACGTGAGGCAAGCAGTCAGCGGCTTGAATCCCTGCATGCCGAGGTGGTGCATATGAGCAGAATCGTCAGCGACTTGCACGACCTGTCGCTGGCGGAAAGCGCCGCGCTGCATATCAAGAAAGAGCCTCTCGATCTGGTTCGGGCTGTGCGGGCATGCATTCAGAAGTTTCAGAGCATGTTCGCCGAACGCGGCATTGAACTTGTCGATGCGCTTGGGGATTCGGAAACGATCATCATAGCAGGCGACAAAGAACGGCTCTCGCAGGTGTTTTCAAACCTTTTGGAAAACACCCTTCGCTATACGGATTCGCCGGGCTGCCTGACCGTGCGCCAGCTCTGCACCATGAGCGTCGTGCTGCTGCAATTTGCCGACACCAAGCCGGCAGTGCCCATGGAAGCGCTGAGCCGACTGTTTGATCGGCTGTACCGCGTTGATCCGTCACGAAGCCGGGCACATGGAGGGAGCGGCCTGGGGCTTTCAATCTGCAAAACAATTATTGAGGCCCATGACGGCGCCATCACAGCACAGCATGCGGCATCCGGCGGTCTGCAGATAGAGATCACGCTTCCCCTTCGGAACAAAACACCTAAACCTGCACAAAAGGCCAGGGACAACCATGATGCATAAGCATATTCTCATTGTTGAGGACGAGCAGAAGATAGCAGCGCTTCTGAAAGAGTATCTTGAAAAAGCCGGCTACCGGGCAACCATTGCGGGCCGGGGCGATCAGGCTGTTGCGCAGGCCAGAAAAAGTTCGCCCGATCTGATGCTGCTCGATATCATGCTGCCGGGCATGGACGGCATGGCCGTATGCCGCGAAGTGAGAAAATTCTCCGATATCCCCATCATCATGATCACCGCAAAGGTGGAGGAGATAGACAAGTTGCTCGGCCTTGAGATTGGGGCTGATGATTATATCTGCAAGCCATTCAGCCCGCGGGAGGTCGTGGCGCGCGTAAAAGCCGTGCTGCGACGCATCAACCCCGAGCCTGCCGGAAAAACTCTGGCCATCGGGCCCATTACGATTGATGAAGCCAGCCATCAGGCAAGGGTGAGCGGCGCAGCGCTTGACCTGACGCCAAACGAATTCAAGCTCTTGCAGGTACTGATTTCCCAGCCGGGAAGAGTTTTTCCCCGCGATGAGCTGCTATCCCGCGTGCAGGGCTATGACTGCGAGGGCTATGACCGCACGATTGATTCCCATATAAAAAATCTCCGAAAGAAAATTGCAGCACACCTGCCCGGCCAGGAGATAATTACCACGGTTTACGGACTGGGATATAAACTGAGCTATACCCCACAGAAATAGATGCTGCAAACATGATTCTTTTGGGCCACTACTCAGACCATCGGATTCGCCCCAATCCTCAAGTTCTTTTCGAAGAATCGGGCGTACAAACAATTATCGATCAAAACGTTCCTCTGATGAAGGTACCAGATAGGCCAGACTGAGATCGGCCGAGCTACGGGCTACCACAATGGCTGGTTGACCGGGTACGGGCGGAAGGAGATACCGGGCGAACGATCTAAAAAGCATTAATCGGATATTACAAATTGAAACCGTTATGAATCTCATCCAGGTTGAAGGCCAAAATGGGAAAAGCTGATAAAATATGAATATCTCAGAGGAACTATTGCAAGCGCTTCAAACTTCGAATCAGAATGATATTGCAGAAAAAAAATTCTAAAATCGATTGGAAGCAGTTTGTCAAAGAAACTTACGGATGTCTGGCAGATGATCCCATTGAACGGGGAGCACAGGGCGTTTGTGAAATTCGTGAGGAGTTCGAATGACCTGTTTGCTTGATACCAATGTATGTAAAACGATACATGTTGTGCAAATTCCGTGTGGAGATCAGGGGCCGACTGTCTTAATGCTGAACCTTGTACGGCCTGTTGATACCAGTATCTGCAGGATGTTTGAAACATCCTGTTCGGCCGATCGCCGGGCAAAAGCAGCCCGGTATCATCGGGTTGATGACAGGATCCGTTGTCTTGCCGCAGGCTGGCTTGTTCAGTACGCTGCCGAGCAAGTGTTGGGGATGAGTGGAATCCATGTAAGCCATAAGCCAGGCGGCTGCCCGTTTCTGTCCCAGGCTCCCGGTATTTTTCTGTCAATTTCTCACTCTGGTCCGTGGGTCGTCTGCGCACTTCATTTAACCGGTCCGGTGGGCAATGATGTTGAACAGATGCCGTCAATAACCCCTGGAATGGCCGAACTGTTTATGTCACCGGAAGAACTGGCTGCCTTTCAACAGTGTTCCGGAGAAATGGAACGCAGCCTCTTTTTCCTGCGTTACTGGTGTCTGAAGGAATCCTGGCTTAAGGCTGTTGGCACCGGCCTGATGCTTGAACCGTCTTCAGTTTCTATTCTGCCTCATGATACTATAATGTCAGTGCAGTATAACAAAATAGAATTCTGGCATATCCATGAGCAATGGCTGAATGACACTACTCTGCTTACGGTCTGCTGGAAGTGAAGTTCCAATTATAGCTTTCTCGCGACCGATGAGCCAAAAAATCTCTAACGTTAACACATAGGGCCATGCGGAGAAGATAAACGACCACATCGGTTGTCATACGTCCGGACGAAATCGCGTGAGAATTCACAGCATGACCCCTTGCCTTTTTAAATTCATGATAATGTCTTCGCAAACCACCGTGCGATAGCCATAATCGTTAACACAGGAGGCAAGCCCGGAGAACGGGGGAGGACACTGGCGTCACAAACAAACAGATTATCTATCTTCGTTTGCAGGTTGTTGTCCACGACAACTCCAATCGCCGCTGTTGCACCGTTGTGCCCCCCATAGAGCCCCTCACGCTTAACAATCGTTTCTGGCCTGGCGCCGGCGACTTTTAGAAATTCTCGGGCGGCTTCGCCCCCTAGATCGAGCCGTTGGCGATCCCCGGCTGTAATCCCTTTTGAGATCGTTTCATTCGGATAGATGCGCCCTTTAGCGTCATCGATAATCTTGACTATTACCGCAATATGCGGGGAATTCATATAGACATCCGCATGTTCCCGGAAGTAATACCGCAATTTTTCTTTGTTTTTCATCGCCCCGATCGAGTGCATGAACCCCTGACTCTCCAGAAACTCTGTATTTACAAGCTGCATGGGGGGTTCATCAGAAATATCGATATCCGGTGTCACGCCGTACCATAGCTCGCAGACATCGATGAACAGGCTCTTGCCGGCCTCGCCGATCCCTGAGTTCATCAGGATGACCGGCGTCTTTATACCCCCTGCGGAAAGTATGACCGCATCCCCATAGTAATCAACCCTGCCGTTCGGTCCGAGCGTTTCGACCCCCTTCGCCTTCCCCCTGTCCACGATTACCTTGAGCGCCTTCGTGTCATAGACAACCTCTGCACCATGCGCGGTGGCGTCGTGGAGAAATTCCAGGGCAGTCCATTTGGCCCCCGTAGGGCAACCTAAACTGCAATTGCCGCACCGGATACATTTGGTGTGGTCGATGAATTTCGGCATCCTTTCCATCCTGATACCCGCGGCCTTGCATAATTGCAGTAATTTCAGGGAGCCATTTTCTGACAGCAGCGATTCGTGTATCGGTGCAAGTTTCAGCTCTGCCTCCAGTTCCGTGAATTCCTGCTCGAGTGCCAGACCAAACCCGGCCAGCTCTTTTTCCAGACATCTCACTCCGTTTGCATTCATCAGGACCGTGGCCCCCCCGGCCCCATAGGCGGTAAATATATCCGTACCCTCCAAGGATTTCTCAATGACAAAGGGAAGAGGAAAAATGTTTTTACCCTGTTCGATGATCAGCACATCTTTCCCTTTCCGGCAGAGCTCCCTGGCGAGGGTAGCGCCCCCAGCACCTGAACCAACGATGATGTAGTCGAATTTGCGCGACATTTACTGGCCTCCTTTATGATCTCCTTAGCATGTTCTTATGAAACCGGTATTAACGAGATGATCGATAATCATCCGAGTATGCTCCCGATAATTATCAGGATAACTGATGCCGAGCTGCTGCAATTTCTCCCGAACCTCGCTGGAGTTCCACCGCGAAAAATTCTTCCAATTACGGGATAGCAGGTCTTTTCTTTCCTTGAGATAGAATTCCTTCAGTGGGTACAGGGAATTCCCTTCGTCTATCCTGGCCAGATATTTCTCCTTCCAGATGGTAAGCGGCACCAGTTCAAGGTTGAAACCGCAATCTCTGATCAGACCAATATAATCGAGCCAGGACAGCTCATTGGGATTGTTCATATTATAAATAGAGAACCCTTCAGCGCCGAAAGAGAGTCTCACAATGGCACGGCTCAGGATGTCCACAGGGGTCATCTCCATGCTCCTCTTCCAGTCGGGAGCCGCCGTCATCTGGATACAACCTTTCAAGAAAAGGAGGGAGTGGTTCTTTTCTGAGGGGCAAACCCCGGTGACACTATCACCGGTGATGTTACCTGGCCTGAAAATGTTGCAGGTCAGCCCATTTGAGGCGACCCTCCCCAGAATCCGTTCCATGACCCATTTCCCCAGAATATACCCATTTGTTGAGACCGGCATATCGCCCGGCTCTATTTCGAGCAGTCTGCCTTCCCCATCCCTCAGGCTAGCGCAACCAAGGGTGGAGATAAAATTAATGCTCTTTTCCCGACCTGAGGCAGCTAGTTGCAGCAAATCAAGCGAGCCACTGATATTGATCTTCCGCAGGGCCTTGTAATCATATAGATGATGGACAAAGGCGCCACAATGATAGATGCTATCCATTTGCTCTTTCAGCATCGATAGGGTATCGGGAGGGAGTCCAAGCCCTTTTTTTCCGAGGTCCCCCCTTAACAGTTTAATACGAGGGTGATTTCTCAGATGCTCTTTCCTATAGAAGGCAAGGATATGGGCAAAGCGCTCCTCAACCGCCATAGAGCTTTCTCCCCTGATGAGACAGTAAACATCCGCGCCGGTTTCGGCAAGCAAACTGTCCAGAAGATACAAACCGAGAAAACCGGTAACACCCGTCAAAAGGACTGCCGCCGGATCACGCCAATTTCCCTTAGAGGTATAGGCCACGGTAATTTCTGTCTGGGCGTCTTTGAGTGCCAGGCTCAGGTTGTTTTCCACCAGGCCTGAGGTTATGCCGGTGCCATCTATGTGTGCCCCCAGAGAGGCAATCGTCGGTTGCTCAAACATTTGAGCTATATTTACTTCAGCACCCAATTTCCTTTTTACGCTGGAAAGCATTCGTACCGTGAGGATGGAATTGCCCCCTATTTCAAAGAAATTATCATTGACCCCTATCCGATTGATGTGAAGAAGTTTCTTCCAGATTTCGGCCAGGATCTCTTCGGTTTTTGTAGCAGGAGCAATGTATTCCCTTGCTGCGTCCAGCAGATCTTCCTGTTTCGGTGTCGGAAGCTTGCTCCGATCCACCTTAAAATTATTGGTAAGTGCAAAAGACTCCAGCCGTATAAACGTCTCCGGGACCATGAATTTCGGAAGCCGAGAGGAGAGAAAAGACTTCAGATCATCCACAGATATGGCTGAAGAGGAATCCCGTGGGGTCCAGTAGGCAATCAGGTGCTGCTCCCAGGAGATGACAACTACCTGTTTCACGGCGGGATGTTTCAAAAGCACGGCTTCTATTTCCTCGGGCTCTATCCGGAACCCCCTTATTTTAAGCTGAAAGTCGGTCCGTCCCAGGAATTCGATAGTACCGTCCGGGAGCCATCTGACCAGGTCTCCCGTCTTATAGAGAGAGGTATTCCTGCCCTGGTCCCTACTCTTTGCCTCTAAAAAGGGATTGGGAATAAATTTTTCAGCCGTTAGCTCTGGCCGGTTCAGATAGCCGTTTGCCAGGGAGTCGCCGCCGATGTAAAGCTCACCAGGAACTCCCACTGGAAGAGGCTTCATCACATCGTCCAAAATATAGGCGCTATAATTATGTAAAGGTTTGCCTATGGGAATGACTCCCCTTCCCGCATACCGGTCTGTGAGCAGGCAGTAGGTGCTGTAACAGGTGCATTCCGTCGGTCCATAACAATGAAAGACATTCAGGGTCTGCGGTTTTTCAGCAAGCAGCTTCTTTACGCACCCTTCATTTACGGTTTCCCCTCCGAACAGTACCGACCTGAGCTGCCCGAGTATTGCCGGCTCGCAATCCACGATCGCGTTGAAAAGTGCCGTGGTGAAAAAAGCCGTGGTGACGCCTGTATCCGAAATTTCTTCCTTCAGCCGCCCGAGGTTCTCGATTTTTTCGCTGTCGATAATGGCCAACATCCCCCCGGTCAACAAGGCGCCCCAAAATTCATAGACGGTGGCGTCAAAGGCATAATTGGAGATTTGAGCGATAACTTCATCTCCGGTAAAGACATCTTTGTTAATAGACGCAACGAAATTGTTCACAGATCGATGGGGGATACATACCCCCTTGGGAATCCCCGTTGAGCCCGAGGTATAGATGATGTAGGCAATATCCTCCGGCCCGCAGGTATTCGGGAGAAATGCTTCACCAGACTCTCCTCTCCCTTCGGACTCCGCATCAAGATGAAGAACCCTTCTGCCGTCTGAGGCGAGAAAAGGCAGTTCCCGTTCAAGGGCTACCTGGGTAAGGACAACCTTGATTCCGGCGTCTTTCATGATGAATCTCAGGCGCTCTTGGGGATAATTCGGCGGAAGGGGGACATAGGCACCGCCGGCCTTGAGAATGCCCAGGATTCCAATCATCATATCGAGGCCACGCCTTACACAGATCCCGATTGGGGTCCCAGGTGCGAGTCTCCCGGTCAGAGGCTCATAAGCCCTCTTCAGTCGACAAGCCACTCTGTCAGCCTGTGTATTCAGTTCGCTGTAGGTAATACTCTTGCCATTATGGAGTAGGGCTGTTTTATCTGGCTTCAGTCCGACCTGATCGGCAAAAAGTTCCATCATGGTCCGCTCTCTGTCGTACGGGACGGCGTTGTCGTTGAAGGTCTGCAACAGCATCTCTTTTTCCATGGCTGAGATCATCTCCTGATCCCGGACCCTTGTTTCGGGGGAAGCTATGAGCGCCGCCAGAAGGACGAGATAATGGTCCAGCATCCCCTGAATCGTCTCACGGTCGAAGAGGTCACTGTTGTATTCCCACATGACCGTCATATCTTCCTCTTCCGGGTGTTCCATCTGTCCGCCCAGATGCTGCTCGGCACGAGGTATGCAAATTACATTCATATCCGTCTTGGCGGTGGCGTTATGCTTTTCCACCAGACGCCCCTTGAGATCGGCGAAATCCAGCAGAGGAACAGCGCTGTCGTGAAAGGCGAAGATGACCTGGAACAGCGGGTTTCGTCCCGGGACATTCCCTGCCTTGAGCCTTTTTACAATGGGCATGAAGGGCAAGTCATAATGGACGGAGTCACGGAGCATAGCCTCCTTGGTCGTATGCACCAGCTCCAGGAAAGAGGGGTTGTCTGTCAGATCGGAATAAAGGAGCACCATATTTACGAACATCCCCATCATCGGCTCCGTTTCCCTGATAGTTCGGTTGGCAACGCCGGTGCCGATAAGGAAGCGATTCTGCCTGCTGTATTTCGAGATAAGCAGGACAAAGGCGGAATACATGACGGTAAATAGAGTAACCTTGTGGCTGCGGGAAAATTCCCGAAGTGATTGATAGAGCCTTCTTTCCATATCAAATCGGATCACCCCGCCATTTAAACTCTGCACATATGGGCGTGGATAATCGGTAGGAAGATTCAATATCTGTGGGTAATCTTCCAATCGGTTTAACCAGTAACCCACCTTTTCTTCGAGACGTTCTCCGGCAAGGTAATAACGTTGCCAGACGGCATAATCGGCATACTGGATGGGAAGCTCTTCAAGAGGGGATGGGTCCCCCTTTTGGAAAGAAGTATAGAGCGTCTTCAGTTCATTCAGAAAAACCGCCGCTTCCCAGCCGTCATGGATAAAGTGGTGCTCCATATGGAGGAAAACATACTCTTTCTCTCCGAGCTTGTAGAGACGCCACTTCACCAGAGGGAGCCTTGCGAAATCAAAGCTTTGCGCAAAAACACTATTAATCTGTTTTTCCGCTTCTTCTCTCCGCACGGTCTCAGGGAGGCCGGATAGGTCTATTTCCGGCACCGATGCCTTCCACGGCGAATGGACAATCTGGATGGGGCCGTTGACATTCTCATGGAAGGTGGTCCTCAAGATTTCATGCCTTCTGATGATCTCATTGAGACACCGTTTTAGCAGTTCCTTGTCGAGTTTTCCTTTGAATTCTACGATAAATTGGGAGTTGTAGGCCCTGTTGTCGGGCACGAGTTTGCTCAGAAACCATATCTGTTCCTGCTGAAACGTGAGGGGGATGTTCTTCCTGTGTGAAATCCTGGGGATCGATACGAGTTCTTCCTGAACGCCGCTTCTTCTTTTCACGACCAATTCAGCCAGGCTCCGGATGGTTCGGTTTTCAAAGATATCTTTCAGCTCCACCTTCACCAAACATTCTTTCCGAATTTCTGAAGCTATCCGGGCCGCCATCAGCGAATGGACCCCCAAGTCGAAGATATCGTCATCGGTGCTGACCTGCTTCCTGTTCATAATGGATGCGATGATCCAAGAGAGATCCTCCTCTTCTGGTGTCTCTGGCCCCCGGAATGGGGCGGCTGTTGTCAAGCCGGCAAACATCAGGTCCGGGGTGGGAGCCGGGAGTGCCTTAAGATCGATCTTGCCGCTCGGAGATAGGGGGAGACTCTCCATCTTCACGAATGCCGATGGGATCATGTAATCGGGTAGCACTTCAGCCAGGTGGGCGCGGAGATTCACAGGGGAGGGTGTTGATCCGGAAATAGGCACATAATAGGCCGCGAGGCGCTTTTCCCCTGCTTCCTCGTAAGGAGCTACGACGCAATCCTTTATCTCACCATGAGTAAAAAGCGCTACCTTAATCTCTCCGGGTTCAATCCGGAATCCTCGTATCTTTACCTGGAAATCGACCCGTCCCATATACTCGATGGAACCTTCCGGCAACCATCTGGCAAGGTCCCCGGATTTATATAGCCTGAGATTTCTGCCGGCTGTTTTTTCTTCAGTTGTTGCAAACGGGTTTTCGATAAATCTCTCTGCCGTAAGCTCCGGACGGTTTAAATATCCCCTGCAGATACCTGCGCCTCCGATGTATAGTTCGCCGGTCATGCCTGCAGGCACTGGATTCATCCGGCTGTCGAGTATGTATGAGGTTACGTTGTCAATGGATCGGCCGATCTCAGTGGCAGGCATACCCTCACGGTAGATGCAGCCATGGGAAATGACGGTACATTCGGTCGGTCCATAGACATTGATTAGCGTTCTTCCCCTGCTCCAGAATTTCAAGGTTTCAGCCGCGCAGACTTCCCCACCCACCATCACGGTTTTCAAGGCCGGTAGTTCTTCCCTGGGCATGGCATTTAAAGCGGCAGGAGTTACCATCATAATGCGGGTTATCGAATTCTCCCGAAGGGAGCGCACTATTGCTTCCGGGTCTTTTCTTATCTCATTCAGCGCGATGTAAAGGGAGGCTCCGGACAACAGTGTCGGAAAGATATCCGAAACAGAAGCGTCAAAATTTAAGGAAGAGAGCGAGAGGACCCGGTCCATCGGTCCAAGGCGAAGCTCTTTTATCTTGCTGCAGGCGTAGTTGACAGCGTTTCTGTGTTCGATCAGCGTGCCCTTTGCCTTGCCGGTTGAACCGGAGGTGTAAATGATGTAGGCAAGATTGTCAGGGCCACTTATCGGTTCCGGGTTGCTGTCCGGATATTTCAATATGACCTCCCGTCCGCCGTCCAGAGAAATAACACCGTAATCACTTTCATTAAGGAAAAGGAGTTTCTCCAGAAGTGCCGCTTCCGTCACCACCAGAGGGGCAAGGGCGTCATCCATCATAAAACGGAGGCGCTCAGAAGGATACTCCGGATCAAGCGGCAGATAGGCGCACCCAGCTTTGAGGATACCCAGGATGGCGACCAGTGACCCCACTCCCCGATCCAAGCAGATTCCGATAGGGGTGTCCGGCAGGATGTCTTCCTTGTATATCGTGCGATGGAAACCCCGTATAGCATGAGCGAGACGATTGGCTCGCCTATTCAGTTCCCCGTATGTCAGGCTCTCTTGCTGACAATGAACCGCGAAATGATCAGGAGTCGCCGATGCCTGCTCCTCGAAAAGTCTATGAAACGTCACACCATTTGGATAGGGAGCCTCGGTCTCGTTCCATCTAAAGAGTATTTTCCTTCGTTCGTCTTCCGTCAAAACAGGTGCTGTATAACCGGTCTCATCTCCCCTATCAGTTATCTCCATATTTGCCGCCTCCTTTAAAATATTTATCAATTAAAAGAGCCTCATGCAACACTCTGAAAAACAGTATTCATCAGAAAACAAAGATGCAGAAGCCTGGAAAATACTTCGACAGCTTATCATCAACCCGCAGCCTAACTTCTTCTTGAAGCAGCAGAATGGACAAAGCCTTGCTATTCAATGCTATATGATAGCACTAATCAGTTATTCATGATCAGATGCCGATATGTATCAGCAACAACGGGCCAAACCTCCCTGTGAGGTCTCCCGGTATTCGGCCTTCATATCACGGCCAGTTTGTCTCATCGCCTATACTGCCTTGTCAAGGCCGACAATATGCCATTGCGGCAATCCTTCGCGAGCAATCAGATATGCAGTGTACGCCTTAACAGCGCCCATGGCGTTACGTTCGATGCATGGGATCTGCACATACCCTTTCACAGGTTCACAGGTCATGCCCAAATGATGCTCAAGGCTGATAGAATCCAGGAAATCAGGAGGACAGTCTTCAGGTGTTTTCCCCAGCAGTCCGGCTACAATGGCGCGATCAGTGCCATGTCCCCTTCCGGTGGCGGCAAGAGAACCATATAGTAGCACCTGCAGGCTCACTGCAGCAGCCTGTTGCTCCTGAGGGAGATTTCGCATCATGAGGTAAAAATCATGGCCAGCATTCATGGGGCCGATTGTATGTGAGCTGGACGGACCGGGACCTATTTTTAGAAGTTCAAAAACCGAAGTTGTGATGACAGACATTTGTCTCTCCATTAATCTTTTAAAGAAGGTGCGGTGTTTCCTTCCGAATAGGGAGTCAGCCATTTTTTGATAATGACGTCAAGGTTCCCGCTTTTAGCCAACGTATCGATTGCCTTGTTTAGTTTCCTGCCAAGATCGGGATTCATTTTCTGATAGGCAATAGCATACTCTTCCTGACCTTCCAGCGTGATAATGCGACCGGCAATGTTGTGCCTGGCCACCCATTGTTCTATAACAAGCCTATCGAAGACAATGCCGTCAATCACTTTTTCGCTTAATAGTTGAGCCAGATCGGGGAAGATGCTCAGCCGCCGAATGGTATATCCTGGTAGATTCTCCAAATAAAAATCTCCAGTCGATCGGTTCTTTACACCGATAGATTTTCCCTTCAGATCGCCCAGATTTTGAGCCGTGTTATCCGGACGAACCAGAAGTGCCAGAGAGCTTTGATGATAGCTATTCGTGAAATCAACGGTTTTCTTTCGCTGCTCCGTAATTGTCAGTTCGCCGATGGCAATATCAGCCAGATCGTTTTCTACAGCCGAAAAAAGAAGACTGAAGGCAGTCGCACGAAAAGAAACCCTATAGTCCATTTCTCTGGCCACAGCATGGATGATATCGATGTCCAGACCTGCCGGTTCGCCGGTTTCGTTCTCAAAGGCGATGGGCGGATTGGATGTTTCAATGGCCACCCGCAGCACCGGTCGGGTATCTTTTATCTGCGGGAAGAGAAGGAGGGCGCCGCAGGCAAAAACAGCCGCCGCCAAGACAAGTTATTTTTTGCTGACGGCAAAACCGTGTAACCTCGGCAACCTGTGAGTTATCAAATACAACACCGGAATTCCAGCCAGTGTGAGCCCCACGGAAACAATGGCGTATAGCGGGTGGCTTGCGAACATGCCGTATATGATATAGAGGGCACCGGCTATAGCGATTAAAGGGGTAAACGGATAAAAGGGTACCTTATAACTACGCTGTGCCTGTGGCATTTGTTTTCGGGCGATAAAAACAGCGATAAAACTCAGCAGGTAAAAAATCCAGACTGCAAAAATGGCAATATCCGACAGACGGTCGGCGTCCAGAACCTGCAGATAGATGAAAGCCAGAACCGCCAGGAGCAGGGAGGCGTTTACGGGTGTTTTGCTGTCTTTCTCTATCTTGCTCCAGACACCTGACACGGGCAATTGATTGCGCTCCGCCATGGTGAATATTATACGCGACAGTGTCATGATGAAGCCATTGAGGCCTCCGATGATCGATATCATAATTCCTACGGAAACAAGATTGCCGCCGTAGAGTCCGAAAAGTTTCTGTGCGGCGATGGCGGAGGCATCATGCCCCAGCGCGACCATTTGGGCTGGAGAAAGCACCTTGATGATGGCAATGTTGATTGCAATGTATACGGCAGATAGAAAAATGAGCCCCCCGATGATGGCCTGGGGAAGAATCTTGCCCGGGTTTTCCATTTCACCTGCTACGGATGCCACCTGTGCCCAGCCGTCATAGGCAAAAAGCGTGGCAATGACAGCCAGTGAAAATGAAGTCGCCGCGGTTGTGTTGGTTGCGATGTTCAGGACGTGACCGTTTCCTTTCCACATGCCGAAAACGACCAGCAAGAGCAGAGGAATAAGCTTACAGAATGTGGCCATGACCTGCAGGTATCCTGCCTGTTTGACACCGACACTGTTCACGAAAACGACAAAGGCTATGGCCGCCAGTCCGACGACGGCAATATAGTGATTCGGAATACCGAAGAGCAGGCAGAAGACAGAACTGAAATAGCCAGCCAGTGCACCAATTATCCCGGGACCGTAAATGAAAGTCAGCATCCACCCATATAAGTAAGCGACGTGGGTGCCGTAAGTTTCTTCGAGAAAGACATAGACTCCGCCAGTGCGAGGAAAAAGGACACCCAATTCGCAAAGGGTCAGGCCCCCGGCTATACTAAACAGGGCACCGACAACCCAGGCAGTTAACGCCCATGAGGAATCAGAGGATGCGGCCATCACCGCCGCAGGTTTCATAAACGCCCCGGCGCCAAGGGCCATGCCCACCACAATGGACAGCGCGCTGACGAGGCCTATATCGGTTTTCAACTGCGGTGCGTCATCCTTTCTTTCATCCATCGTTATCCCCTCTGTTATGCTGCAAGTTTCTGCTTGATCCGCCAATCCTGAAACGATATAAGCTACCGGCTATGCCGGTGGTCATGACTTATGACATAAAGTAAGCATAGATACTGATCGAACGGTTGAAACTTGTGGGTACAACCAAATAGTTTCAATTATTCGTTTTCTGTGACTGCATTTTAAAACTGACTTCCCCTGGACTAAAACAGCCATATGTGGTCCAGCTCATCCCCTGATTTACCCTCTGTTTTTCTTTCCCTGATCACCTGCGCCGGAGACCCGGCAACAACCATATTGGCTGGAACATCTTTAGTTACCACGGCGTGAGCAGCTACAATTGCCTGCTCTCCGATGGTAACACCAGGAAGGATCACGGCGCCGGTGTATATCTTGACATAGTCTTTAATTATAACGGGCTTGTATTCACGGATGATGTGCGATGCTTCGGAGTGACTGTGTGTGAATATCCTGACATCCTCTGTTATCCCAACTGAATTGCCGATGGATACTCCGCCTTAGGTGTCTATGAACACACCACGATTGAAGAAGACAAAATCGCCAATTTCAAGATTTTGTCCAAAGTTGAACCGGAAGTTCTCTTCCGCAGTGAAGCCTGCACCACAACGTTTGAAAAGCCTTCCCGCAATCAGCCTGCGGAAAAGGATGCTGAAATTGGCATTGAGGCAGATGGGCAGTTTGTCCAATGCATCCCACAGAAAATGAAGATAGCGCTGTTCTGAAGTAAAAGGCATTTCCCGTGCCAGGGGAAGAAACTCAGAATAAAGGGTCATATCTTCGATCAGTTCTTTCGTATACGCAGACACATCAAGCAGGCGAAGAATACGCAGCACACCTTCCGTATCGAGGCCATCCTGAATAATGGCGCCAATTTTTTCCAGTTTGTTGTTGATCACCGTCCCCATGAATTTGTAATCACTTTCGTTTTCGGTGCGTTCCAATACAGGCAAGAAAACATAATTTCACAGGAAAATATAGGGGCACTTCCCGTATTAATGCCGGTAAAGTCCATACAAAATCGGATTTATTTTCTTATGAAATTGACAGCTTCGATTACCTCATGATCCGATACCGTAGAAATTTGAATTTTCAATGGTTCGCATAAGAGGCTCTTTGTTCCAAGCAAAACGCTGAATCTGTCGGACTTCATATGGTGGTCCAGATGTTGTCGGGCTTCCCATTCCGATATTATGGTAAAAACACGCTTATCTTCGATATCACTGAAAATACCATAGGATAGACATCCTTTCTCGTTTGCCGGCTGCTCAATAAATGAAAGAAGCGTTTGAAAAACCTCTTTCTGCTTTTCTTGAAGCACGTTCATGGTTATTCTGACCGAGATCATTGCAGGAAAATCCTTTTCTCTTTGGCTTCCGACGGTTCTTTATCGATATTTCACAATCAATTGCGTTAAGGGTTAGAAATCTTTAAATTCGTTTTCATCCATGGGGATGATGTCATTGGGATGAACCTGTTTAGACCTGTTGAAAGTCAGGGATCTTCCCTTTGCAGGTTTATTGACAACGACCAGCGCTTTTGGGGATGTTTGTCTGGCGTGTCCGGCGGCTTTCGGACGTCTGAGCGTGCCAGAGCGAACCTGCGATGCCGCAGCATTTCCGCCCACCATGGCTGCAAGATCGGCGACAAAGCTTTTCATCTCTTCTGCCTGGGCGTTCAGCTCTTCAGAGGCTGAGGCTGATTCCTCAGCGGTTGCGGCATTCTGCTGGGTGACTTTGTCCATTTCCGTGACTGCGATGTTCACCTGTTCGATTCCTTGGGCCTGTTCACTGGATGCAGCCGCGATTTCACCAACTAACTCGCCCACTTTGGCGGCGCTGCCGGCCACTTCCTTGAAGGAGTCGTTGGTGGTCTTTACCAGCGCGGTTCCTTCCGTGACTTTTTTCACAGTACCTTCAATTAATGCGGCGGTGTTTTTGGCGGCATCCGCGGCGCGCATGGCCAAATTCCGGACCTCATCGGCTACAACCGCGAATCCGGCACCGGCTTCTCCGGCTCTGGCAGCTTCCACGGCGGCATTAAGGGCCAGAAGATTGGTCTGAAAAGCGATTTCATCGATGGTCTTGATGATTTTGGAGGTTTCCTCGCTGGCTCTTGAGATTTCCTGCATGGATGTGGTCAACTGGCTCATGGATGCATTGGCTTTGTTGACCACCTGATTAACCTGTTTCATGAGGGTGTCAGCCTGTCCGGCGTTGCCGGCGTTCTGCTTGGTCATGGAGGACATTTCCTCCAGAGACGATGAAGTCTCTTCCACAGATGCCGCCTGCTGGGAAGATCCTTCAGCCAGGGACTGGGATGCGGAGGAAACCTCTCCGGCCGCCGACGATACCTGCTCCGAGGCTTCAGTGAGTCCGCTGATAACCCGGTTGATGGGACGGGTAATAGAACGACTTAAAAACAAACCCAGAAAGAGCGCAACGATAAATCCAGCCAGCATACCCGCAATGGTATATATTCTGGCAAAATCAGCTTGGGCTAAAGCGGGAGCACTCGTTTCATTTGATATTTTTATGTTCAGTTCCACGAGTTGCCCAAGAAGTTCGACAGATTTGCGGAAAGTTGCTCTTCCTTTATCTGTGCTATAAAGAACCGCCTCCTCACGCTTTCCCTGTTTCAGTAGATCCATTACCTGCTGATGGTCCTTTTTCCATATTTCCCAAACCGGTTTAAATTGATTCCAGATAATTTCTTCTTCTTTGCTCTGAGGTAGGGGTTCATAAAGCTTCCACCCTTTTGCAGCTTGTTGCCAGGCAGTCTCAAGCAGTTTGGATACCCATTCTACCTGTTTTGGATCATTCAACATTTCCGGAATGAGTAAGGTGCGCTCTCTTCCTTGAATATCTTTCTGTGCCAGAGCCAGCATTTGAAGTCCCATTATGGAGGGCAAGCGAACCTCAGACACCTCCATCAAGGCATTGTCTGTTTGTGATACCCCCCTGTAGCCCAAAAATCCCACTATTAGGGTGATCAATGCGACCACCATGAAACCGCCGATCAATTTGTTGTTTAATTTCATGTTTTTCAAAGCGAACCTCTCCTTTATGAGACAAATGCTATTATCTGACGTCTATCTGCGATACTCTCATTTCCTAATCTCTTGCGCATGCCTTGGCCATTCCATGATCATGCAGTCCCCACTGTTTGAAAAAATTCATTTAAAATGATTTCGTTAAATGGGATATTTTGTTTCATAGCGCCTTCCTTTGTCATGAACAAAAATCTGCTTTTTTCAAGCGAATAAGCGATTTTGAAAAGGATGCTTTCGCGGATCAGAAATTCAATGGCAAAGTCCTGAGAAAGATTTGCTTCCCCGGATCGGACCATATCCCTGATCTGCACGACGGAAAGGTTTATCCGGTCATGGATCTGCCGCTGAACATCATCCAACTCCCCGTTCTTTTTCGTCCCCCATATTGCAGGTACAATGTAATCATCCGGTTCAAGCAGAAGCTGTATTGCATAAGCCTCCAACAATTCACTCGTCAGTCTGTGCAGCATAGGTCTGATGACACGGGTGATTTGTCTTTTATCCATCTCCTCCGCAATCAATGCAGGCCTTGTTTGGGTCTCAGACATTTCATTTTCTCCTTTCTCTAGCATACGTATGATCCGCGGAGTGATAAAAATTTAAATTTTACTTTTATCGAGGTAACCAACCCTTATTCCCCTTTTTTGGGGTTCTCGGATTCCCCTATTTTATTGTCTGCAAGTACGCGGCGGATTGTTTCGCTAAGCCCCTTACGCTGATATGGTTTGCCCAGGAAGGCATTGGGACGTTCGGAATGTTCGCCTGCCATCACCTGAGCCTCGTCGTAGCCGCTGGACAGGATCACCGGGATTTTAGGCGACAGGATACGCAGAGCAGTCAGCGTATCCCAGCCGTCCATACGCGGCATGGTCAAATCGGAGAGAACGCAGCGGATCTCACCCTGGTGCTGTTGGAATACCTCCATGGCATCGACGCCATCTTTTGCTTCAAGTACCGTATATCCCAGGCGAGTGAGCATAATTCCGGCCATTTTGCGCACCTGCTCCTCGTCTTCGATCAGAAGCACCGTGCCGCTCCCTTCAGTCTTGGAGATCTTTTCTGCTTTGCCGGTCTGTAATGCTCCAGAAATGGCAGGCAAATCGATCCGGCAAGGGAGTTCTTCATTTGATACCGGTAAAAAAATCCGAAAGGTACTTCCCCGTCCCGGTTCGCTCTCTACCGTGACACCGCCGCCATGCGCTTTTACAATTCCCATGACAACGGGCAACCCCAGTCCACGTCCTGTGAACTTTGTGGTGAAAAACGGATCAAAGAGCTTCTCGATATCTCTATCTGAAATTCCGTGACCCGTATCCGATACTTCCAGGCAGGCATAGGCGATTTCATGCGGCTGCCAGTCGATGGGGAAACGCTTTGATGTCGGAATATCCGCATGAGAAACCATCTTGACGGTCAGGGCAATGGTATCTTGATTGCCAGAAATGGCCTCCCAGGCATTGGTGACCAGATGGGTCAGAATCTGCTGGATCTGGCCTGTGTTCGCACGGATGATTGGACCGGAAGCAGGGAAAACGGCCTGAAGGATCGTGCCTTTCGGGGCTGTGGTCTGAAGCAGCGGCAGACTTTGGCGACAGACTTCGGATAGGTCCATGGGTTCTTGATTGCCTGGCGTTTGCCCCAGATAGGTCAGCATCAGAGTGCTGACCGCCGCTGCCTTGCGGGAAGCCTTCATGGCTTCGGTCATGGTGCCCAACGTATCCATACCTCGCGGCAGATCATCCATGGCCATTTCGAGGTTCCCCATCACGACCTGGAGCTGATTGTTGAAGTGGTGGGCGATGGCGCCGGCCATGCGGCCCAGGCTTTCGGTCTTCTCAAGCTTCAGGAGTCGCATTTCCAGGCGCAGTTGCTCCTTTTCCAGTCTTTTCCGTTCGGTGATGTTCTCATGAGCCACCACCACGCGACGCGGGCCGACTCCAGGAAATGGCGTAACGCGTCCAATAAACCACCGATCTTCATTGGGTGAATGGCATGGGTACTCCAGCATGAAGGATTCCACTGCACCGGCAAGCACGGCTCGGATGCCATCGGCAAATGGGATGGCTTCTTCCGTGTTTGTCCCGTTGGCATGGTCGCAAACGTCAAGATAGTTCCTGCCTTCAGAGACATTTTCGGTCAAGATACCGTTCTGCGCTGCAAAATCCCGCCATGCGTTGTTAACGAGCAGGATAAGGCCCTGTTCATCCAGCAAGGCAATGTTGGCGGAGAGGGCATCCAGTGTGGCGCGCAGAAAGCGATTCGATTCCCGCAGGGCTTCCTCCGCCTTCTTTCGCTCAACGGCAATGGCCACATGGTCGGCAACTGAAACCATCACATCCGTGTCGGTTTGATCATAACACATTGGGTCATGATAACTTTGAACCGCCATGACGCCGATAATTTCATCTCGGGTTTTCAGGGGCACACCCAGCCAGATTTCTGATGGCGTACAGCCAGGTATTTTGAAACTGCTTTTGGCTCGCTGAGCCAATATTTCTGCTTTGGTCACCAATACCGGGCGTCCGGTTCGGATGACCTCCGCTGTCAATGATGCGGTCCTGCTGACTTCAATTACCGGCGGATAGCATTCATCCACTGAATCAACGCAGTAAGGAAAAGTGACACTGTCTTTCGATTTATCATATAGCGCGATAAAAAAATTGGTTGTATCAATGACAGGACTCAGGGCGAGGTGTATCGTTCGGAATAATTCATCAAGGCTGGACGTCATATTGACGGCATTGGATATTTTGAACAGAGAATGATTGATTTCTTCAAAACGCTTTCGCTGAGCCGATTCACTCTCCAAAAGCGTTATTTGCTGTTCTAACGCTTCATAAGTTGGTTTTCCAGCCATCGCTATAACCTCCATTGATTCAATTAGGGCACCTCGTTTTGTTTCACATCCCGGTCTCATCCATACCAGTCCGAAGCATAAGCCACATGACGGATCGTGTCGCTAAGCCGTTTAATATCATAAGGTTTACCCAAAAATGCATTGGGGTGTTCAGAATGTTCGCCTGCCAGAACCTGTGCCTCGTCAAAACCGCTGGAAAGGATCACCGGGATATGGGGCGAAAGCTTTCGAAGAGCTGTCAGTGTCTCCCAGCCGTCCATGCGCGGCATGGTCAAATCGCAGAGAACGCAGCGGATCTCATTCTGGTGAAGCCGGAACACCTCAACGGCTTCGACGCCGTCCTTTGCTTCGAGCACCGCAAAGTCCAGGTGCATGAGCATGGTCGCGGTAATTTCGCGCACCATCTCCTCATCTTCAACCAGCAACACCGTGCCGACTCCTGCAGAATCCAAAGCGGGGACCTTTTTCTCCGCCTGAAGGGGGAGATCTTCCGCCGACACCGGCAAATAAAACCGAAAGACACTGCCCCGGCCCGGCGTGCTTTCCACCGTGATCCCCCCGCCGTGGGCAGATGCTATTCCGAGTGCGACAGACAACCCCAGACCCCGGGCAGTGAACTTTGTGGAAAAAAACGGATCAAAGATCTTCTCGATATCACTCACCGGAATGCCGCAGCCCGTGTCCGCCACTTCCAGGCAGGCATAAACGCCTTCCCGCGGCTGCCAGTCGATGGGGAATCGCTTTGTAGCGGGAATTTTCGCATGAGATACCGTCTTGACGGTCAGGTCGATGGTTACCTGGTTCTCGCCGGAGGCCTCCCAGGCATTGGTGACCAGATGGGTCAGAACCTGCTGTATCTGGCCTGCATTCGTACGGACGACCAGAGGGCAGGCAGGGAAATCGGCCTTAAGGGGCATGCCATGCGGAGCTGCGGCCTGAAGCAGGGTCAAACCCCGGCGGCAGGCTTCGGACAGGTCCATGGGTTCCAGCTTGCCGGGAGTTTGCCCCAGATAGGTCAGCATCAGGCTGCTGACCTCCGCTGCCTTGCGGGCCGCCTGCATGGCCGAGAGCAGTCTCTGGATCGGATTTAAGCCCAGCGGCAGGTCGCCTATGGCCATATCGATGTTTCCCATCAATGCATGAAGCTGGTTGTTAAAATGATGGGCAATGGCCCCTGCCATGCGGCCCAGGCTTTCGGCCTTCTGGAGCTGCCGGTTCCGGGCCTCGAGTTCCGTTTTTTCCGCTTCCGCCTGCTTTCGCCGGGTGATGTCATTCAGCACAACGTAGCTTACGGGCGCGCCGTCGGTGTCCTGCGCGGCAATCGATACCATCCGCGCCCAGAAGCTCGTTCCATCCGGGCGAACCATCCGCAGTTCGCACGACTGCGGTTCACCGGTCTCAAAGAGCTGTTTGTGGTGGAAGTAGTAGATGTCCTGGTCTTCTTTCAGGATGAACCGTGATATCGACTGCTTGACCAGCCCGCCCCGGGCCATGCCCAGCAGGGTGGCGGCGGTGAGGTTGATCTCCTGGATCAGCCCTTTTTCGGAGAGGGTGCAATAGCCAACCGGGGCCAGGTTGTAGAGGCCGAAATACCGATCCCGCGCGGCTTCCAGTTCCACCTGCGCCCGGCGAAGTTCCTCGTTCTGAATCTCCAGTTCGATCTGATGCACCCGCAGCTCGTGGAGCATCCGCCGGGTTTCTTCAGGGGACAGGGCTTGCGGGGTTTCAATCATCAGAGCGGCTTTTTCCTCCGCCAGCCGGCGCAAATGGTTCGTTTGGGTTGAACATGTCTCTTTTTCAGCCATTGCCTTTCTCCTTTGATTGAACCTCCGTTGGGGTGTCGGCAACCGATTGTCCGGGCGCATTCGCCGATACGCTGTCTGGGGCGCCGTCCAGCACCTTTCGCACCATCGCAGCCAGATCCCCAGCCGCAACGGGCTTCATGAGATACCCTTTGATACCCATGGCCCTGCCGCGCTGCTCATCGGTTGCATCGCTGAACCCTGTACAAATAATGACCGGAATCCCCGGTTTGATCGATAACAACTCTCCGGCAAGTTGCTCCCCGGTCATATCCGGCATGCCCCTGTCGCTGATCACCAGATCAAAATTCAAAGGATTCGCGCTGAAAAGAGCCAATGCATCCGGGCTGCTTGTCCGGGGTGTTACCTGATACCCCAGCTTTTCAAGCATCATCTGCATCATGCGAACGATCGGCGCTTCATCATCGACCAGCAGAATGCTTTCGCTGCCCGTCGGATACTTTTCCGGTGAGGCAATGGTCTTGCCGTCACCGGCAGATTTCAGAAGGGGCAAATACACATTGAAGGTGGTGCCCTTGCCGACCTCGCTGTATATCTGGATATCCCCGCCGTGTTCCTTTACGATGCCGTGCACCACGGAAAGCCCCAGTCCCGTGCCCTTTCCCAGTTCCTTGGTGGTAAAGTAGGGCTCGAATATTTTATCGATCAGCGTTTGATCTATTCCGGTCCCGGTATCGAATACGCTGATGCACGCGTATTTGCCTACCAAAATATCTCCCATCATAGCATGGACAGGCGATGCGTCTTTTTCGTCAAAAGCCGGATGGGGCGCCCTGATGTTCCATCCGGAGTCCGCCTCTTTCAGCGAAATATGTATCATCCCGCCGCTTCCCTCAACGGCATGATATGCGTTGGTGATCAGGTTCATCATGACCTGATGCACCTGCGAGGGATCTGCGGAAACAAGGCCGCAATCCGGTTTGATATGGCTTGTGATTTCGATATTCCGGGGTACCGTTGCCCGGGTCAGCTTTAATACTTCTTCCAGAATCGGCTGAATCCGGATGGGTAGTTTCCGGGGGTTGGATTGACGGCTGAACGCCAGGATCTGCTTGACCAGATCACTGCCGCGTTGCGCCGAGTTATAAATCTGTTCCAGGCTTTCATGCTCGGGAGTGCCTGGAGACATCTCGTCAAGCAGCATCTCGGAAAGGCCGCTGATCGGGAACAAGATATTATTTAGATCGTGGGCAATGCCGCCGGCAAGCGATCCGATGGACTCCATTTTCTGGGCTTGCAGGAGCCGGGATTCGAGTTTGACCTTCTGCTCTTCGGCCAGCTTGCGTTTGGTGATGTCGTGGGCGATGCCCAGAACGCCCAATAGCTTACCCTCCGCATCCAGCATCGGTGTCTTTACGGTATCAAACAGTCCCCGGTAACCATTATCTGCGAAAATGAGCCATTCCTCGTTACTGCTGGGCATGCCAGCGGCCATGGCCTTTCGGTCGTGCTCCCGGAAAAAGTCGGCAAGCTCCCCGTCGACAAAGTCGTAATCGGTCTTGCCGATGATGTCTTTTTTGGCGGCGCCGAACATGCGCTCGAACATTGGATTGCAGTCCAGAAAGACTCCGTGCCGGTCTTTAAGCCAGATCAGGTCCGGAATGGTTTGCACCAGGGTTCGCATGCGGGTTTCACTCTCGCGCAGCGCCTCATCGGCCTGTTTTTGCTCTGTGATATCGCTCATGACAATGCGATTCACGAGATTGTCATCGGCGTCCTGCACCGCATTCGATTCAAACCGGGCCCAGAAATAAGCCCCGTCCTTTTTCTTTATCCGCAGCTCGCAGCTCTGATGTTCTCCCGTCTCAATCAGTTTTTTAATATGCCGATAGTAGCTATTCTGGTCTTCCGGAAGGATAAACCGGGCCAGTTGCTGCCGGATCAGGGCGCTTTTGGGCGCCCCCAGCAGGTTGGCGGCCGTGAGATTGACCTCCAGGATCAGCCCCTGTTCGCTCAAGGTAAAATATCCCACTGGCGACAGATCGTAGAAGTTAAAGTACCGGTCCCGCGAAGCTTCCAGCTCCCATTGCGATCGCTTCAGCTCATCGTTCTGCATTTCCAGTTCGAGCTGATGCACCCGCAGTTCGTGCAGCATCCGGAGGGTTTCTTCGGGCGACAGGGCTTGCGGGTGTTCCGGAGACAGGGCGCCTTTTTTTCGGGCCAGCTCTTCGGCTTGCATGCGCAGCGCCTGCCCTGGCTGCTCGTCGGAGTCCTGGTGAAGGAGGGCATCTCCTGGCCTGTTATCCTTATTTTCCACTGCGCACCTCCTTCGTTCGGCTCCTCTTTGATTTCATCGGTCGTTCCGTTGTCGCAATCGCATACATCTGCCCGGCAGCATTCATCAAAGCAGTGGCGGTTACCCAGACATCAACTAAAGCGCCCGCTTTGGTGATCCGCTGGGTGCGATACGGCTTCAGCATTTCAGCCCGGCCAAGCTGACGTATATGGTCCAGGGCATTTTCCCGCAGCTCCTCCGGGACCCGCTCGCGGATGTTCATTGTCAGTGCCTCGGCTTCGCTCCAGCCATACATCCTTTCCGCCGCCGGGTTCCAGGCCAGGATGCGGCCTTCCAGGTCCTGCAGAGTGACGGCATCGTGCGCATCGCGCACGACCACGGCC
>CAIVVZ010000387.1 GCA_903909505.1 uncultured Desulfobacteraceae bacterium | reverse complement strand
GTACAACCGATACTGCCTTTCATCTAAAACTGAGACTAACAGGTCGCTCCGTATCTTGATTTGCTCTAATATGATTGACATAGATACAGCATATCTCTATAATAGAGAAATAGTCAAGTTGTTTTGTAATGCATCCTTAGTTTAAAACGTCAGCTTAAAGATCAGGCGGAAAATTCAGAAAGCGACGCATGGAAAAAAATAGTGACCGAAGCCACCAACAGGAATGGCGAGGCCGTATTTTTCCTCCACAGAAATGGCAAAATCATCAGCAATGAAAAGGCTCCCATCCTGGATTCCACCAACACGGAAGCATTCAAGTCCATTTTCACAAATCTTATGAATGGGCCTGCGGGAACCCTTAATAACTCTTCTCACGAGGACATAAAGGGGCAGAAAATCTATGTTGCCATACCTACCGGAGACACTGACTGGCTGATGGTGAAAGTCTTCAGTTTCGCATCGGTCAGGGACAAAATGACCTCTTTTCTTGTTAGCACGCTGCTGTCCTCCCTTGTGGTCCTGATTGTGGTGCTTTATCTCAGCTACCGGCTGGCTGAAAGCGCTTCCGACCCTGTCCGGAAACTGGAAATTATTGCAGGTAAGATTGTGGATGGCGAACTATCTTTTCCTGTAAATGTGGTGAATGGCGACGAAATAGGCGCACTGTCCTTCAGCTTCTACAAAATGCAAAAGGAACTCAACAAGCTTGCGAACCAGGCCAACAGCATTGCCATGGGCGATCTGACTTCACAGGTTGAATTCAAAGGAGTCCTCGGAGAAGCCTTTAATCAGATGAGAATCAATCTCACGGAAATTATTGTTCAGGTAAAAGAGGCCATTTTGCAGATGGGAACGGCCTGCAACCAGATCCTGGCTACTGCCGAAGAGCAGGCATCTGGCGCATCCGAACAGGCGGCCAGTGTGGGTCAGACAACCGCGAGTCTTGAAGAACTCTCCGCAACGGCCGGACAGATTGCAGAGAGCAGCCATATCCAGGCTGGCATGGCCGAATCCACTCAGGAAAATGCCGAAGAAAGCGCCCAAGCCATGGCGGAAGCTGCAAAACTGATGGATAGGATTCTTCGCCAGACAGAGACCGGCGCTGAAAAGATTATGTCTCTAGGAAAAAAATCTCAACAAATCGGCAAAGTTCTGGGGATTATTAACGAAGTGGCGGCTGAGACAAAAATGCTTTCCCTGAACGCCGCAATCGAGGCCAGCAAAGCAGGGGAAGCAGGAAGAGGATTTTCCGTGGTGGCCTCCGAAATTCGAAAACTGGCGGAAAACGTCGTCAAGTCCACGGAAACCATTGAAGAGATTGTCATGGAAATCCAGTCTGCAGCCAATACATCGGTCATGGTGGCGGAAGAAAGCGTAAAGATTGTCAAAACCGGATCCGAAAAGCTTGAACTGGTTGAAAAAGCCATGCATGAAATTGTCTCCATGGCCGTGCAGACCACCGATTCGGCTAAACAGGTTTCCACGGCCACTGGCCAACAAAAGAGCGCAAGCGATCAGGTGGTCATTACCATGCGGGAATTGTCAGAAGTAGCAAGACAGATGGCAGGTGCCGCGGAAGATACCACCAAAGCAGCAAACGGATTGAGCCAGATGGCCGGCAAACTCAAGCAGATTGTCTCCAGGTTTCAACTGGAGGGATAAATGAATCCTACCGACAAAGATCTTCATCCAAAAGAAGATTCCCCCCTGTCGTCCAACATCAGGGAATATATCCCCAGTTTTATTGAGTCGGCGAGGGAGCATATCGATGCCATCAACCAGGGACTGCTTCACTTTGAAAAGGAAGGCTCTGCGGATTCCGAATCCCTGTCCAGGATTTCCAGAAATGCCCATAGCCTGAAGGGTGCCGCCATGACCATGGGACTGGGAAACATCACATCCCTGTGCCACCATATGGAAGACATCATTCGGGAAATTCGCGAGCAGCGGATGGAAACGGATCCCGAAACATTCGATGTACTGTTTCAGACTAATGATGTCATCAGCGCCATGGTGGAAAGGCTGTCCCATTCACCTGTAGAAGATACCACCCAACTGAATGGCCTGCTTGAAAGAATGGAGGCATTGCTGCCAACCTCAGGCGAATCCCTTCCCTCCCACCCCATTCCGCAAAAAATGTCAAGGATTTACGAAACTCCTTTGGGAAAGACCGCCTACAATACCGTCAGGGTTCCCACGGAAAAAGTGGACCGTTTTCTCAATATTGCCGTGGAACTGGTTATTCTACGAAACCAAATGCAGAGCCTGCTGGATCAATTGGACATGACCGGAACATCCCAGAAAAAGGAGCAAAAACTCCTGAACGTCATGGAAGAAAATTTTTCGGACACATCCGTAAGCCAGAAGCCCTTTCATTTCGCTTTGCAGGAACTGATCCTGCAGCAGCGCAAAGGACATCAGTTCGTTGAGCAATTCGGTGGAAACTTTCAGGAGTCACTGGAAGTGTTGAAACAGCTTGTCACGGAAACCCAGCAACTCGTCATGGACATCCGGATGCTTCCCGTTTCCATGCTGTTCAACGCTTTTTCCCGACCGGTACGCGATCTTGCGAGGCAGAAGAACAAAAAAGTGGAACTGATCATTCAGGGGGAAGAAACACGCATAGACAAAAGGGCGATAGAAGAACTGAGCGATCCCCTGATGCACCTTTTGAGAAACGCCATCGATCACGGCATTGAATACCCTGAAGAAAGAAAACAAAGATCGAAAGAGGAGACAGGTAAGATTATTCTCAGGGCTTTCCAGGATATTGACAAAGTTATTATTGAAATCATGGATGATGGGCGTGGTATAGACAAGGAGCAAATCAAGAAGAAGGCGCTGGAAAAAGGCTTTCTATCAGAGGATCATGCCAAACGCCTTATAGATGATGAAGTCTTCGATCTCCTTTTCCTTCAGGGCTTCAGTACGGCGGCCATGGTGACGGAACTTTCCGGCCGGGGTGTCGGCATGGAGGTGGTGAAGGACAACGTGGAAAATCTCAACGGCAGCGTTGAAATAACAAGCGATCCTGGAGAGAGAACGAAAATAACCATCTCCCTGCCACTGACATTGGCCACAACAAGGGCTTTTCTGGTCCGTTGCTCCGGACATACGCTGGCCATTCCCGTTTTTTCCGCTGTACAGGTCCTTCGGATTTCACCGGATAGCATTCTTATCGCCAAAGGTCGGGAAGCCGTTTACCTGATGGGTGAAATGGTGCCTTGTGAACGACTGGACCTCACTTTGTCCTTTCCCAAACCGGAAAAAGTGGATACCGATGGAAAGCTGTCTCTCATACTCCTCAGGCACAGCGGAAAAAAAATCGCTTTTCAAGTAGATGAAGTGGTTGGCGTGGAGGAAATTGTCATCCGCAACCTGGGAACCCATCTGAGAAGGCTTCCCATCTTCTCCGGCTCCAGCATCCTGGGCACTGGAGAGATCGCCTTGATCATCGATGTTCCCAGACTGTTTACTACAGCCCAGATCAAGGCAGGAAACAAATTCCTGGAGAGAAGCGCCTCCTTTGAAAAGAAAGCAATCCGGCAGAGGATTCTGCTTGTCGAAGATCAGATGACGACACGTCTCCTGGAAAAGAGCATCCTGGAAGCATCAGGATTTGAAGTGGAAACGGCCGTAGACGGCCTTGCGGCTATAAACATGCTTGAGGAAAACCAGTATGATCTGGTCATAACGGATGTCCAGATGCCCAGGATGGACGGGTTCACCCTCACTGCCACCCTGAAAAATGATGATCGATTCTCTCATCTGCCGGTCATCATTGTCACATCGCTGGAGAGCGAAGCGGAAAAAACACAGGGTCTCCAGGCTGGCGCAGATGCTTTTCTCCTGAAGAAGAGTTTCAACCAGGAGTTGCTGATCCAAACCATCAAGACCCTGATCGGGTAAACATTCAGGGCAGGTCGACAGAAACCGATTAATAAATTCCCGGACACAGTGCCATGATAAAAGTCTTAATCGTAGACGATCTCAAACCAGCCAGGGAAATGATCCGGGACATTCTTGCCCTTGACCCGGAGATCGCCGTTGTGGGGATGACGGAAAATGAATCGGAAACCCTTCAGGCTCTCAGAACGCAACTTCCGCATCTGATCATACTGGATTCCTTACTGAGACAGACAAACGGCTACGACATCGCCAGCAAAGCCATGAAGATCAGGCCAACCCCGATCATCATGTTGACTGCTTCGTCCGAGGAACTCACGGATCACGCCCTACGCGTTTTCGATTGCGGAATACTCGAAGTCATCCCCAAGGCAGATCTTTACAGGTGGAGGACACGGCCTGAAGTAGCGAAAGCGCTCATTCGAAAAATCAAATTGTTATCAAAGGTACGTCCTGAGTCTTTAAAAGAATGCGGAGGGGAAAAAAGAAAGCACACTGAAAGCCTAATGCCGAACGTAACTCTCCCAATAAAAGAAGGAAACAGACGAATCGTTGCGATTGTTTCCTCCACGGGGGGTCCAAACGCACTCTTCCAGATTCTTCAGGAACTTCCTTCGGACCTCACGATTCCCGTGCTGATCGTACAACACATGATCGGCGGATTCATCAAGGGACTGGCGGAATGGCTGACAGGGAAAAACTGTCTGCAGGTCCATGTGGCAAAGGACCACGACCTTGTGATTCCGGGCCGGGCGCTACTCGCTCCGGACGATTTCCATCTCACGGTTACGTCCAATAATCGTATAAAGCTGGTGGACACGCCCCCTGTTGGCGGCCACCGCCCCTCGGGGAATTACCTGTTCCAGTCTGTTGCAGATCATTATGGACCTGGAGCTCTCGGAATTATCCTCACGGGGATGGGAAGCGACGGCGCCATCGGCATGAAATTTCTCAAGGCTGCAGGTGGAAAAACGATAGCCCAGGATGAAAACACGAGTGCGATTTTCGGGATGCCCAAGGCAGCCATTGATCTTGGCATCGTTGACAGGATTCTTCCTGTGACAAAAATAGCTTCTGAAATCATTGCATTCTCCGCTTCAGAAAATTTGGACCCATGGGACCACCGAAATGGATAGAGCGGAGCTGACCGACACGGTTCTTTTTCCATTCCGCGCCTATTTAACGGAAAAGACAGGGATCTCTTTTGAAAAAAACAGACAGGATAATCTCAAAAACGCCATTGCAACCCGTCTGGATGCGCTTGGCATGATTGATCCAAAGGAATATTTTTCCATACTGAATGGAGGACGCGGGGAATATCAGGAGTTCAACACTCTCATGGATATACTCACCATCCGGGAGAGTTTTTTCTTTCGCCACAGGGCTCAGTTCGAAGCGCTCAAGAGACATTGTCTGCCACGAATCCTTAAAATAAAAGGGTCTAAAGAGCCAATCAATGTTTGGAGCGCCGGCTGCGCCAACGGAGAAGAAGCCTATTCCATCGCCATGGTTGTTCGGGACCTGATCCCGGCGGAGACAAACAGTCGAAAGGTGCTCATCTGGGCTACGGACATAAGCGCTGACGCCCTGATTCAGGCAAAGAAAGGGGAGTATTCGGAACGCGCCATTCGTGAGCTGGAACCTTCACAAGTTGATCGGTTTTTTTTGAAAAGGGGTTCGCGATATTTTCTCAAAAACGAGATCAAAAGCATGGTTCACTTTGAATATTTCAATTTGGCCCAAAAACATTTTCCGCTGGAAACCATGCCCCTGTGGGATCTCATATTCTGCCGCAATGTCATCATTTATTTTGCAGAAGAAACCGCCAAAAGGCTTCTCAATAACTTTTTTCTGTCTCTGGCAGATGAAGGATATTTTTTTCCCGGATATTCCGAGACGCTACGCTACCTGAATAACGATTTTGTTTCCCTGGAAAGCAAGGGCGCATTCATCTACCAGAAGATGCTAAATAAAAAAGAAAGCGGTATAAATGTCGCACCGTGGACAGAAACAGGAAAGGAGAAGCGGTTCACCCTCCCCCGAAAAAGGTCTTCCACATCTGTCCTGAAAACGGAGTCCACAGCGGGAAAGGGGAAGACAGATATGCATTCCGCCATTCCCAAAAAGAAGGCTTCAGACGAAAAAGAAACAGGAGAAGGAGACACTGCACAAACCGATGTCGATACCATCCTGGCAGTTGCGCTAAAAAACGCCGATCAGGGAAAGACCATGGAAGCAGCCGCGTTGATAGGGGATCTGATTGCCAGGGATCCCCTCTGCGAAAAGGCCTACTTTCTCTTAGCCATGATCTATCGCAACACGGGAGTTACGCAACTGGCCATCGGGTACTTGAAAAAGGCCGCCTACCTAAATCCAAAAAATCCTGTGGTCCGACTGCATCTTGCAGACGTCTACAGGGAGGCTTCAGAAAACCAGAACGCCGCAAGGGAATATGCCAACGTGATCACCCTGCTTGAAAATACAAAGGAACAGCAAACCACCTTTTTTTCGGAAGGTTTCTCAAAAGAGGCGCTCATGGAAACAGCCCGGGCGCACCTGCAATCCATACACAACCATCACACTCAACAATAGTTATCCAGTTCTTGACTTTTTGGCGGTCTGGAAATATTAACAATACCATAAGTATCTATTACAATGGCCTGGCTACTCTGAGAAAGCTTTCACCATAGATACCGGTGATACTGCCCAGCGGTTACGACGAGGCTCAGGTTATGGCAGGAGAACATACCGAACATCCCAATATCCTTATCAGCGTAAGGGGCTTTGCGGCACGATCAACCGTGTTTTGACCTTTCCGACACATGAATGGCTAAACGAGAGCGCCCCCTCCCATATTATCAAGTGGAATTAATTCAATGAAACCATTATTTTCAGCCAGATATTTGCTTATTTGCCTTATTTGCGCCGCAATGGCGTCAATATTCTTTTATTTTATATCCGAATCCCACATTACCAAACAGGCTGAAAAAAATATTCAGAATTTACTCTTGTCACACAAGGGGATACATCATTATGTTCAAAATCGAATGCTTCCTGCCCTCTATGAATATAAAAAACAAGGCAAACTTCAGGAAGATTTTTATGCTCCTGAACTTTTCTCTTCATCGTTTATAGTCAGAAATCAACACGAATATTATAACCAGGAACTTACTGACTCTGGATTTCCTCAACTTTATTACAAATTAGCAGCGAACAATCCCCGCAACCCCATCAATAAAGCGGATGCACTTGAAAAGGAACTTATCGAAAAATTTAATCAGGATAAATCTGTTAAAAAATATCGCAAAATTATTGAGATAAATGGCGAAAAATTTCTTTATGTCGCCTTACCTTTTCTCGTGAATACTACGCAGTGCATGGTTTGTCACGGTAAACGGGAAGACTCCCCTGTAGAACTTCAGGAAAAGTATCCTGGCGAAGGAGGTTTTAACGAAAAAATCGGAGAAATCCGAGCGATTACATCAATTCGCGCGCCATTACTTGAAGAGTATCAAATCCTCTATATTATTGTTCCTTCCTTGACGATAGGCATTTTTGCGCTCGGATTTCTTATGTTTTTTAATAATCAACTGCGCAGTAAAATATTCCAAAGCACCAAATCTCTTAAAGCAGAAGTAATTGAGAAGCATGAAATTGCCATAAAATTGCTGGAAAGTGAAAATTATTTGAAATCCATACAGGATTCTATGCAGGTTGGACTTCTCTTAATAGATCAGAAGACATATGAAATAGTCGATGTGAATAAAGTAACTTTAGATTTGGTTGATTTACCACGAGAAGAGGTGGTCGGGAAAAAATGTTTTTCTTTTCTTTGCCCTGCTGAACAAGGTGGTTGTCCAATTAATGATAAAAAACGGGCAATAGATAATTCTGAAAGAATACTCAAAGACAGCCATGGCAAAGAGATACCTGTTTTAAAAACGGCAACAAAGATCAAACACAATGATCAAGATTATATTCTTGAAACTTTCATTGACATCACCGAACAAAAAGAAATAGAGGCCGCTAAAGTAAAACTAGAAAATCGATTGAACCAAGCTCAGAAAATGGAGTCCATCGGTTCTCTTGCAGGCGGCATTGCCCATGATCTGAACAATATATTATTTCCCATCACCGGCCTTTCAGAGATGCTGCTTGATGACATTCCATTGGACAATCCAGCACATGAAAGCATTGAACAAATCCATAAATCCGCTAAGCGGGGCAGCGAACTGGTCAAACAGATCCTTGCTTTCAGCCGTCAAGGAAACCCCCAGAAACTACCTATCCGGATTCAGCCAATCCTGAAAGAGGTATTGAAGCTGGTCCGGGCTACGCTTCCAATGAATATTGAAATCACAAATCATATCAAATCGGATTGCGGCATGGTCTCAGCAGATCCCACACAGATACATCAGATCGCAATGAACCTAATAACCAACGCTTATCATGCTGTTGAGGCAAAAGGCGGTACGATTGATATTGAGTTGAAAGAGACAGCATTCGAAAAAGACGATTCGATTAAACCAGGCAAATACGTCATTCTCTCTGTGTCAGACACTGGAACCGGGATCGATCAGACCGTTATTGATAAAATATTCGATCCTTACTTTACTACAAAAGAACAGGGAAAGGGCACGGGTCTGGGGCTTTCAGTTGTCCATGGCATTGTGAAGGAACACGGCGGGGATATACTGGTCTACAGCGAGATCGGCAAAGGAACTGCCTTTCATGTATATTTGCCTCAACTGGAAGATCCAAAAGAAAAAAATGCTACCTCTGCCATAGGGAAGTGTCCGACGGGCAGCGAACACATTCTCTTGGTTGATGACGAAGCACCAATTTCTAAAATGTTGCAGATGATGCTTGAAAGACTAGGGTATCAGGTTACGGTACGAACAAGCAGTCCGGATGCCTTGGATGCGTTCAGAGCTAATCCATCCAAATTCGATCTGGTGATCAGCGACAGGGGGATGCCAAATATGACAGGAGTGCAGCTTGCAAGGGAATTGATTACTATCAGGCCCGGGATTCTGATCATTCTCTGTACCGGGTTCAGCGATGAAAACGATGAGAATCACGCCAGGGCCATTGGTATCAAGGGGTTTCTAAAGAAGCCTGTGGCAACAGGTGATCTTGCCGAAATGGTCAGAAAAGTTCTGGATGAGGGTTCAGCCTGCGCATTCACATCATCATCTAAGGAACAAAACTGATGAACTTCAATTTCTTTGATCTGCGGTCGCTTAAAACAAGGATGACGCTGTTCACACTGGCCATTTTTCTGATCGGCATCTGGTCGTTGGCGTTCTACACCCGACGTGATCTGCGCGAGGATATGCAACACATGCTGAGCGACCAGCAGTTCTCGACGGTTTCTATTTTAGCCGCAAAGATCAATCAAGAGCTGGATGACCGGTTGAAAGCGCTGGAAAAAATTGCTGGAGGAATTAGCCCGGCTATTCTGGACAATACATTGGAATTGCAGACTTTTCTTGAGCAGCGCATTCTTATCAAGAGTCTGTTCAATGGCGGCGCTTTCATCACCGGGATTGACGGCACTGCAACTGCCTCTATTCCGCTCTCCGCAGAACGGATAGGCGGTAATTACATGGACAGAGATTACTTTGCCACCGCGCTCAATGAGGGGAGATCTACTATCGGCCGACCTGTTATGGGCAGGGCGCTACATTCTCCTGTCTTCGTCATTGCGGTGCCAATTCGCGATACACGCAACAAAGTGATCGGTGCCCTGGCGGGAGTGACCGACCTGGGCAAACCCAATTTTCTGGACAGCATTACAGAAGGCCATTATGGCAAGACCGGCGGTTATATTCTTATTGAACCGCAGAGCAGGATGATTATCACCGCCACAGATAAAACCCTCATCATGACTCCTCTTCCCAAGCCCGGTATTAATCCGATGCTGGACCGGTACATGCAAGGTTTTGAGGGGTCAGGTACTGTCGTTGATTCACGTGGGTTAGAGGTGTTGTCTTCTGCAAAACAAATTCCCGTCGCAAGTTGGTTTCTCGTCGCAAGGGTGCCCACCGAAGAAGCCTTTTTCCCAATACGTACCATGCAGCAGCGGATACTGCTGATTGCGATATGCATGTCCCTGGTGGTGTGTGGTCTGACTTGGTGGATGTTAAGACGCCTGCTCTCACCGATGCTTGCTGCTATGACAATGCTATCCGCCCTGTCGGATTCAGACCAGCCCCCGCAGCCCTTGCCCATCAGCAGTCAAGACGAAATTGGTGCGCTGATCAAAGGATTCAACCGTCTATTGGATACCCTGGCAAAACGCGAAGAGACCCTGCGGGAGAGTGAGGAAAAACACAGAATCTTGTTCGAAAGTGCCAATGACGGGATCTTTATTCACGACACGCAAGCGAAAATCCTGGCTGTTAATCCGATAGTTTGCGAACGCCTCGGGTACACCCAAGCAGAGATGACATCAATGACGATCGGTCAGGTGGACATACCAGAGGAAGCTAAACACTTCTCCGATCGAACAGCCCTGTTGATGAAGCAAGGCCATATCGTATTTGAAACCGTGCACCAGCGAAAGGACGGCTCACGCATCCCGATTGATGTGAACACACGATTGGTTACCTGGAATGGTCAACTGGTGGTAATGAGTGTTTGTCGCGACATCACAGAGCGCAAGCAGGCAGAAGAGCAAAAGGACAGGCTGGTTTCGGAACTTCAAAAGACGCTATCTGAAGTTAAAACCCTTAGCGGGCTTTTGCCCATTTGCTCATATTGCAGAAAAATTCGTGATGACAAAGGATACTGGAATCATCTTGAGGCTTACATACGGGATCATTCGGAAACTACGTTCAGCCATGGTATCTGCCAGGAATGTGCAAAAAAACATTTCCCTGATATGGACCTCTATGACGAATGAATGGCTTATGCATTGTTATCCTATTCGCAATATCTGATGGCTTGGAAATGCTCAATAATACATACAGTAATCGAAAGCCGGGCGATTTCATTTCTGATTTAAACAAAAAGTTTCAAGCCCCCTCCGATGCTTAAAAACTGAATCTGACAATAGAGGGTAATACAAGAATAGTCAGTCCAAAAACGAAAGACTCCGCATGGCAGCCCCTGTTTTTTTTGAAAAGAGTCGGCAACCCCTACGAAACCGCATAAGCACCCCGGCACACCGGCATTGCCACGCAGAATCAGAACCAAGATTCGGCGGAAGCTGCCGCAAATGGAAACGAAACCATCCTGCTGGTGGAGGACGACCCCATGATCCTGAAAATGGCCACGATCATGCTTGAAACCCTGGGTTATAACGTGGTTGCCGCTTCCACCCCCGGCGAGGCTATCCGGATGGCAGAGAAACACCCCGGTCAGATTCATCTGATCATGACCGATGTGGTCATGCCGGATATGAACGGCCGGGACCTGGCCCGAAACTTGTCATCCCGCTACCCCAACCTCAAGAGCCTTTACATGTCCGGATACACGGCCAATGTCATCGCCCATCACGGCGTGCTTGATCCGGGCGTTCACTTTATGCAAAAGCCGTTTTCGATGAGGGATCTGGCCGCAAAAGTCCGAAAGGTACTGGGAAATGTAAATGCCTGATTGACGATTAGATAACCAATATTAATCCTGGTTAATGATTATTAGATTTTGGTGTATCAAGGGTTAAGACATCGCGCATCTTGAATGGGAGGCTGTTATGACCTCGGATATAAAAATTTTGGTTGTCGACGATGAGCCAGATGTGCTGTTTTGTACATCAAGGATTCTGAAACAAGCCGGTTATATTGTACTGGAAGCTAAAACAGGGGAAGAGGCCATTCAGTCGGCACGGGAACATCGACCTGATCTTGTGCTGCTCGATGTGGCACTACCGGATATCGACGGGTTTGAAGTCTGCCGCATTTTAAAAAGTAACGAAAGAACATCCGGCATAAATATCATTTTCATTACCGGGAAAAGAGTGACCACCGACGAGAAGTCTTTGGGACTTGAAGAAGGTGCTGATGAATATATTTTACGCCCCATTGAGAATCGTGAACTGCTTGCACGGGTGAGAGCGCTGTTGAGGCTGAGAACTGCTGAGAAAGAATTGCAAAAACATCGGAATCATTTAGAGGAGCTGGTTGAAAATCGCACCGCCGAGCTGCGAAAAGAAATAGCGACACGCAAGCAGGCGGAGGATGCGTTGGCAAATGCCAAAAAACAGTGGGAAGAAACGTTTGATGCCGTTTGGGACTGGGTGATTATCACTGACAAGAATTGCACAATTATTCGTTCGAACAAAGCCTCGGAAAATTTTGTAAATCTATCCCCAAAACAAGTTGTCGGCCAACGCTTCAATGAGGTTATGCATGGATTAGATTGCCCCAAGCTTGACTGCCCCATGGAACGTGCTGTCACAAGCAAACAACGCGAGAGATTGGAAATTCAGCTTGAAAACGGCCGATGGATAATGGTTTCGGTGGACCCCTTTGAGAATGAAAGCAATGACGAATTGTTTGTGCATATCATAAGAGATATCACCGACCGTAAGCGGGCAGCGGTGGAAAAGGATAAACACGAAGCCCAGCACCGCCAGCTTCAGAAGGCCAAGAGCCTGGATCGCATGGCCGGAGCCATTGCACATAAATTTAATAATCAGCTTCAAGTCGTGATAGGAAACCTGGAAATGGCCATGGACGACCGGCCCCTGGAGGGGGGGAGTGAAGGCGCCTTGTCGGAAGCGCTGAAGGCGGCCCGCAAGGCAGCCGAGGTAAGCGCCCTAATGCTGACTTACAGCGGAAAACTACCCGGCAAACATGAGCCCATAGACTTGTCAGCAACCTGTCGACAAGGTTTCGCCCTGCTTCAGACCGCAGCCCCGAAGGGCACGATTCTGAAGGCCGATTTCCCTGCTTCCGGTCCGGTCATCCGTTGCAATGCGGGCCAGATACAGCAGGTTCTTGTCAACCTGGTCACCAATGCCTGGGAGTCTACAGGCGATAACCGAAGATGCATTGGCCTGACCGTCAAGACGGTTCCCCCGGCGGATATCCCAGCCTTTAAGCGTTTCCCCGCCGGCTGGAAGCCGCAGGAAATCGTCTATGCCTGCCTGGAAGTGATGGATGTCGGCTGCGGGATCGGATGCAAGGACATTGAGAAGATCTTCGACCCGTTTTACACCACAAAGTTCACCGGCCGGGGTATGGGTCTTTCCGTCGTGCTGGGAATTGTTAAAGCGCATAACGGGGGGATAACGGTGGTAAGCGAACCGGGCCGGGGGAGCATATTCCGGATCTTTTTACCGCTGTCTGAGGAAGAAGTTCCTTCTCAAACAGATAAAGCGACCCAAACTTCGGAAATTCAAGCGGGCGGCACCGTGCTTTTGATCGAAGATGAGGAACAGGTGCGCAAAATGGCAAAAACCATGCTTACCCATCTGGGATATAATGTAATAGAAGCCAAAGACGGTGTTGAAGCTGTGGAGATATTCCAGCAACATCAGGATGAAATCCGCTGCGTGCTTTCCGATTTGACGATGCCTCGCATGAACGGATGGGATACCCTGGCAGCCCTGCGCAAGCTGTCGCCGGATATTCCGGTGATCCTGTCCAGCGGCTATGATGAGGCACGCGTTATGGCGAACGAACATACTGAGCAGCCCAATGCATTCCTTGGGAAGCCTTATCGGCTTCAGCAACTCAGGGATACCATCCGCCATACGCTGGCGGACAAGAAAAAGGCATGATCCCAATCGCATTTCAACCGCGTTAACCACATTAGACTGCGAGGAGCCGTTGAGAAAGAAACCCAATTTTGTAAAACTCATTCAGATATGGGGAGTCCTGTTTCTGATCGGGCCTGGTGTCATTTTTGTTGCCATCGATGTTATCCGCTCTTATCTCGATTTCAATTCCCGGGCTGATCACATTCGAACCGATTACATCGACCGCCAGAAAGCGTCAATCAAACAGGAGGTTGGTCGTGTTGTTGATATGATCCGCTACGAAAAGGCTCAAAGCGAGAGCTTGACCCGGAGCATGATAAGATCAAGGGTGGATGAGGCGTATGCCATCGCCCAGAATATTTATCAACAGAACCAGGCCATTGAAAGCAGTGCCAAAATTCAGCAGATGATCCTGGATGCATTAAGACCCATCCGGTTTGAAAACGGAAGTGGCTATTTTTATGCTATTCGGCTGGATGGCGTCGAGGTGCTCTTTGCCGACAGGCCTGAAATGGAAGGACTGAATCTTCTGAATATGCAGGATACCCACGGCCAATATGTCATTAAAGATCTGATTGATATCACGAAGGCATCCGGCGAAGGCTTTTACGAATACCACTGGACAAAACCGGGGGAGACAGGAAATGACTTTAAAAAAATATCTTTCATCAAACGATTTGAGCCGTACGACTGGGTTATCGGGACCGGTTTGTATGTGGATGATGTCGAGAGTCAGATAAAAGCGGACCTGCTCTCGGCTATCAGCAGAATGCGGTTTGGAAAAGAAGGATATATTTTTGTCAACAAATTGAACGGAGATGCTCTGGTTTCGAATGGAAAGGTTTTTCCCGGAACTCAAAAACTATGGGAGGTTTACAATGACAGTCCTGAAAAGATAAAAGATATTTTTGAAAAAGAGCACCTGGCTGCTTTGTCACCTGAAGGTGACTATATCTATTATTCATGGATAAAACTGACCACCTCGGACAAAGAATCGCCTAAAACCTCTTTTATATACGGCATCCCGGACTTGCAATGGCTTGTCGGCGCCGGCGTGTATCTTGATGATGTGGAAACGAATATTGCCTTGATGCAAACTGAATTAACCCATCAGATACAAGAAAAAATGCTTTATTATTTCCTTATTATCATAGCAATATTCGCGGTTTTTCTCCTGTTTTATAATCGGTTGAACCAGGGACTCAAGAAAGATTTCAAGCATTTTGTCTCATTCTTTGAAAGGGCGGCACACTCTGATGCAGAAATCGATAGAGAAAATATTAAATTTGTCGAACTTGACCAGATGGCCGAATATGCCAACAAGATGCTGACGGACCGCAAGCTGGTGGAGGATTCGTTAATTCGCGTGTCGAAGGAATGGCAAGCCACCTTCGACGCCACCAATAGCGCGATATGGATTCTTGACAAGAACCAGCGAGTGGTGCGGTCCAATAAGACCGCGGAGCTTTATTTTCAACAACCCATAGATGAAATGATCGGCAGATACTGCTGGGAGATTGTGCACGGCACGAATCAGCCGATACCGGAATGTCCCTGCCCGCTGGCGAGAAACAGCCTGGAGCGTGAGACCATGGAATTGCAGATTGGCGAGAAGTGGTTCGAGGTTGCCGTGGACCCGATCCTGGACTCGGCAGGGCAGTTTTCCGGCGCGGTCCACATTGTCAGTGATATCACCGGGCGAAAACATGCCGATGTTGACAAGATGAAACTGCAAGCCCAGTTACTTCAGGCACAGAAGATGGAATCCGTCGGGCGGCTTGCCGGTGGCGTGGCGCACGATTTCAACAACATGCTGGGAGTAATCCTCGGGCATACGGAACTGGCTATGGATAAACTTGCTCCTGACAGTACGATCCAGGCAGACCTCGATCAAATCCGCAGCGCGGCCAATCGCTCTGCCGATCTGACCCGGCAGCTTCTGGCTTTTGCCCGCAAGCAGACCATCTCCCCCAAAGTACTCGACCTGAACGAGACTATTGAATATATGCTCAAGATGCTGCGGCGGCTGATCGGCGAAAACATTGATTTAAGCTGGCTGCCTGGCAAGAGCCTGTGGCCGGTCAATATGGACCCGTCGCAGATCGATCAGATACTTGCCAACCTGTGTGTCAACGCCAGGGACGCAATCGATGGCGAAGGCAAGGTCATGATCTCAACGGAAAATGTTACGCTTGACGAATTTTATTGCGCGAACAATCCAGGTTCTGTTCCGGGTGAGTACGTGGCGCTGACCGTATGTGACGATGGCTGCGGCATGGACCCGGAGACGCAGAACAATATCTTCGAGCCGTTTTACACAACCAAGGAGATGGGCAAGGGCACCGGCCTGGGACTTGCCACGGTTTACGGCATCGTCAAGCAGAACAACGGGTTCATCAACGTGTACAGTGAACCCGGCATGGGGACGACCTTTAAAATATACCTGAGCCGGCGCCGGGGAAAAACCAATCCATTACCGGAGGAAGTTTCGGCGGAACCCATAGCACGGGGCGTTGAAACCATCCTGCTGGTGGAAGATGATCCGTCGATCCTGAATATGACCGCCATCATGCTCACGCAACTGGGTTATACCGTGCTGGCCGCTTCCACACCGGATAAGGCGATTGGACTGGCAGCGGCGCACCCGGGACAGATGCATCTGCTCATGACCGATGTTGTCATGCCCAGAATGAACGGACGGGACCTGGCAGGCAAGCTTCAGTCTCTATTGCCTGATCTGAAGATCCTGTTCATGTCCGGTTATACGGCCAATGTGATCGCCCATAACGGCATGATAGATCCGGAAGTTCATTTTATCCAGAAGCCGTTTTCGATGAGGGATCTGGCCGCAAAAGTCCGAAAAGTGATGGGAAATGCCGGCGCCTGATTGACGATTAAATAACCAAAATTTTACCCAGGAACACTCTTCATGGGGAGTAAGGAGGAATAGTAATGACAGATCTCACCATCGCCTCAGAAAAACAACCGATGCCCATCATGGCGCGGCTAAAAAAGGAGACTGGAGCCACCCATCAATTGCTTGAATCATTGCCTTATTTCAAAACCCTGATGGATCACCGGTTGCCCTTGGAATGTTATGTGGCCCAGCTCAGAGCACTGGCGATCATTCATGGGGTCATGGAGAGCGAGATTGCGGCCTGCATGGACAAACAGGTATCCGCCGTATGGGATGACGGACTGAGGAAGCTGCCGCTTCTGGAAAAGGACCTTGAACTTTTCAAACCCCGGGTAATTCTTGATTTTCCCATTGTAATTGAAACCGCTGTGATGATGACCGGAAAAATACGCATGCGACGGATTGAAAACCCGGTCACGCTTCTGGGATATCTTTACGTGTTCGAGGGGTCTACCCTTGGCAACAGCATGCACCTGCCGGATATCTCCAGGACGTTTCATTTACAGGACCTGGCGGGTTGCCTCTATTATTCAAGCTATCATGATCAATTATTGGACAACTGGAAACGATTTACGGAAAAAATGAATCGCGCGATGGATGATCCCTCAATTCATAATGCTGTCATTGACTCGGCATTTGAAGCGTTTGATGGATTGGAGATTCTTTATCAATCACTGTACCCGCTTAAAACAGGGACAAAAAGTACTCATGCCACACAAATCAATCCCGAAGCCGGCAATCATCCAATTCCGGATGATGAACGCGAAATTCAAGCTGCGTTGCGGGCCAGTGGCCGGGGATGGCGGGAGTTCACCTATTATGAATTGCGTTATGGACAAAGAGGCAGGCGGTTTTCCGACAGCGATACCTGCTGGCTTGCAACATTAACCTGTCTGGATCAGGATGGGGTCAACAAGCAGGTCGGCTGGATCGGCAGGGTGCTTGCCACCCGAGGCATGCCGCAAATCATGCTGGAGCGGAATCTGCGATTTTTACATGAAGAGCTGACAATATCGGTTCCGGATAAAGCGCCGGCCAGTCATAAACTGCTGAAGGCGGCCCAGATGCTTTGTGAACAACGGACGCAACAGATTCCGGAAAAAGAGTTTCAGCGGATGGTTTCCGAGTTTGATACGCGTGTCGGTGCTGAGCTGGCAGGCATGTATAAAAATACCGCTGAATTGTTATTATCCTCAGTTACGGATGAGAAAAACGGCATGGAAGGCGCGGTATCGGCCATACAAGCGTGGATGACGGACCCCGACCGATTCCCGGAACAATGGATTCTTGCGGTAAATGAAACGATTCAAAAGGCAAAACAAGCGTCTGATTCACAGTGCGGTTAAACCGCTAATCGATATCACGGGGGAGAAATTTCATGGACAAGGATATCAGGGTGGATGAAATTATATACCAGGAATATTTAAAGGCGCTGCTTGCCGGCAAACGAATGGAATGCCGGGATATCGTTCAAAACTTGATCGATGGAAGCATCGATATCAAGAAACTTTATTCCGATCTGTTCCAGCGCAGCATGTATACTGTTGGGGAACTGTGGGAAAACAACAAAATTACCGTGGCCCACGAACATCTTGCCACCGCGATCACGGAAAGCCTGCTGAACCTGGCTTATCCGGCCATTTTCGCCTCCCAGCATACGGGCAGAAAGGCGATTATATCGTGCAGCGTCAATGAGTATCATCAGGTTGGCGGGAAAATGGTCGCGGATATATTTGAACTCAACGGGTGGGAAGGTCACTTTCTGGGGGCGAATACACCCGCCGAAGACATGGCGCGGTTCATCCAGGAAGTCAACCCGGATGTCGTGGGGCTTTCCTTAAGCATTTTATCGAACATCGACAATCGGACTTTCCGAATATGGATCTGCTGATCGGGGGCCAGGCTTTCCGATGGGGGGGTACGGATATGATGAAAAAATATGCCGGCACCGAGTATATTTCCTCTCTGGACAGGCTTGAAACAATGATTCAAGGGATGTGAAACCGCCGTGGACCCCGCTATCAGTCGTGAAGTCTATCTTTATCTGAATGAAACCGCCCCGGTTTTGTTTTTTGTACTGACTTCGGCAGGCCGTATCGTTGCGGCAAACAGGTATGCCGAAGCCATCACCGGCCGGAGTTTGATCGGAAAGCAATTCACCGATCTGATCATCGATTTTGCCGGCGCATTCGATCCGGCCGTCTTTACGGCAGATCCAACCCAGGAACATTTACTGAACATACCAACCAGTTCCGGGCTGCCGCAAAGTTTCTATTTTTCTTTCAAACCCATCGATGAACACATACTGACTTTCGGAAGACTGGACACTGAAGAAATTGAAAATATCCGCAAGGAAGTGCAGATTCTCAATCAGGAACTGAACAACCTGACCCGCCAACTTCACAAAACCAATGCCCAGCTCCGGCAGTTAAACGAATTAAAGAACCAGTTTTTGGGAATGGCGGCCCATGACTTAAGAAAACCGGTCAGCGCCATTTTATCCTACACGGAATTCCTGATAGACGAGGCCGGCAAGAATCTGACGACGGAACAGGCCGGTTTTCTGCATACGATTCATGCATCCACGACCCTCATGCGCCGCCTGATCGATGACTTTTTAGATGTTTCCCTGATAGAGTCCGGCCGATTTTATGTGGATCTGGTAAAAACAGACATCCGGGAACCCGTGGACAGAAGTGTGACGCTCAACCGTCTGCCGGCGCAAAAAAGGAGCATTGCCCTCAGGGTCGATTATGATGGCCCCATTCCGGTGATCCTGATGGATGATTTCAAGATCGAGCAGGTTTTGAACAATCTGGTTTCCAATGCCATTCAGCATTCACCGCCACACACCGAAGTCGTCATCCGGGTTTCTCAGTCCGATAAGGGTGTGGTGGCGACAGTCATGGATGCCGGGCCGGGAATAGCGACGGATGAGATGGAAAGGCTTTTTGCGCCCTACGAGCGAGGGCGCGCCCGAAAAGCTGCCGGGATCCGGAGCACGGGACTGGGACTGTCCATTTCAAAAAAGATCATCGAAGCCCATCACGGAAAAATCTGGGTTGAAAGCCGGCCCGGAGAAGGGGCGACCTTTTGTTTTATGTTGCCGATTGCCATTGAATCAAAAGAGGAACAAAAACCATGAGTGAGATCATTTCCATACTGGTGACAGACGATGACCCGGATATTCTTTTTGCCACCGCCCGTGTACTGCGATCCGCGGGGTACACGGTTTATGAAGCGGATACCGGAGAGGGATGCATCCATATGGTTCGTGAAAAAGCGCCGGACCTGGTCCTTCTGGATGTGATGCTGCCGGGCATGGACGGCTTTGCGGTGTGCCGGCGGATCAAAACGGATCCAGAGCTGTGCAGCACTTACGTGATGCTGATTTCAGGTTCAAAGACCGGGTCCGATGATCAGTCCGGGGGCCTGGAAATCGGCGCTGACGGCTATATGACCCGGCCTATCGCCAACCGGGAGCTGCTGGCGCGGGTCCAGGCCATGGTGCGAATCATCACTGCCGAGCGCGAGCGCGACCAGCTCATTGAAAAGCTCCAAAAAGCCCTGGCCGAAATCAAAACCTTAAGCGCCCTGCTGCCCATCTGCGCCAACTGCAAAAAAATAAGGGATGATAATGGCTACTGGGAGCAGATCGAGACCTATATCTCGGATCATTCCAATACCCTGTTCAGCCATAGCATCTGTCCGGAATGCATGAAAATATTGTACGGAGACCTTGCCGACGAGATAATGCCGTGACACGGAAGGAATATAAAATGGAACCAACCGCTAAAATACTGGTGATCGATGATGACCCCGTCCTGCTCCGGGCCATGACACGTTTGCTCGAACAATCAGGCCACGCGGTGATCGAAGCATCCACAGGAACTGACGGGATCCGCCTGGCAAAAGTGCATCATCCGGATCTGATGATCGTGGATATTGTGCTGCCGGATATGGATGGCATGACCGTGCACCGGAGCATCCAATCCGATAAGTCACTTGCAGGGACTTCCGTGATCCTGATTTCCAGTTTCCGAACGTCCGCCGAGGATCAAGCCGAGGAATTGGAGGCCGGGGTCTCTGAGTATATCGCGCGACCCATGCCCAACCGGGAGTTTCTGGCCAGGGTGGCGGCGGTGTTAAGGGATAAGCACGCCAGGGATTCTTTACAAAAAACGTGCATCAATCTGGAAGAAGAGTTGTTGGCCATTTTTGCCGGTGCTCCCATTTGCATTTTCCTGACTGACGGACAGGCGCGCCTTCTCAAAGCCAACCAGCCGCTGGTCAATTATTTTGAACAAGCGCCTGAAGATATGATCGGTCATCCCTGCGGTGCGGCTTTTCACTGTGTCCATTCCGATGATGATTCGGCCGGGTGCGGGTTCGGCCCATTTTGCGCAGTCTGCGGACTCAGAAAAACCGTAGAGGATACTTACACCACCGGAAACCCGCACTTGCAAACGGAGGCGAAGCTGACCTATCGGCACGGAGAGCAGACGCATGAGCGGGTGGTTCGCCTTTCAACCAGCGCCCTCCAATTGTCCGGGGAAAAACGCGTCCTGGTCTGCATGGAGGACATTACGGAGCACAAAAAGACAGATACTGAAAACCGTTTTCTGGCCGATGTGATCCGGTTTTCTTCCCAGGCGTTCGCAGTGGGATATCCCGATGGAAGGCTTGGGCTTGTCAATCCGGCGTATTGCGATCTGGTGGGTTACACGGAGGAAGAGCTTCGACAAATCGACTGGAATCGGGTACTGACCCCTCCCGAGTGGCGCGAGCAAGAGGCAGGATGCCTTGCTGAGCTGACCGCGACCGGGAAACCTGTTCATTACGAAAAAGAATACATTCACAAAGCGGGGCATCGCATTCCCATCGAGCTGCTGGTACACCTGAAAACCGATGAGGCCGGCAATCCAATTTATTATTATGCTTTTGTCGGCGATTTGACCGAACGCCGGCAGGCCGATGAAAGGCGGCAAATGCTGGAAAATCAGCTTCATCAGGCCCAGAAGCTTGAATCCATCGGAAGGCTTGCCGGCGGGGTGTCCCACGACTTCAACAACCTGCTCTCCATTATCCTGGGATACGGAGAAATCGCGCTGGCGGCACTGGGAAAGGACCATCCCGAGCATGAAATGCTGGAGCAGATCTATCAGGCCGGAACCCGCGCCAAAGAGCTCACCCGACAGCTTCTGGCATTCAGTCGCAAACAGATCCTTGAAATGCAGGTTGTGGATGTGAATGGGGTGATCACCGGGTTTGAAAAACTGCTGTGCCGGTTGATCGGAGAAGACGTTCAACTGACGTTGACGCTTGGTTCCAAACCACTGATGGTGAATGCGGATACCGCTCAAATAGAGCAGGTGCTCATGAATCTGGCGGTCAACGCCAGGGACGCCATGCCGGACGGCGGCAAATTGTCCATCGATACCCGAGTCGCCGAGCTGGATGAAACCTATGCCAGGAGCAGACCCGGCGTAATTCCCGGCGATTATGCCCTCATCAGCGTCAGCGACACGGGCAGCGGCATGGACAAAGGTACACTGGAACATATCTTCGAGCCGTTTTTCACCACCAAGGACAAGGATAAAGGCACAGGCCTGGGGCTGGCCACCTCATTCGGCATCATCAAGCAGCATGGGGGAAATATCTGGGTCTACAGCGAGCCCGGCCAGGGGACCACTTTCAAGATATATCTGCCGCTTTGCACTGAAAACGCCGAGGCTGAGGCCCGTCCGGTTAATATTCTTCCCTTAGCGACCGCATCGGCCACGGTGCTTATCGTGGAAGACGACCCGACTGTTCGAAAACTGGCAGGTGTGATACTCGCGGATCAGGGGTATGTGGTGATTGAGTCAGACGACGTTTCAGATGCCATCCTCAAAGCTGCGGCGCATGAAAGCCCCATCCATCTGGTGCTCACCGACGTCGTCATGCCGGAAATGAAAGGACCGGAGGTATTTGACAAGATCCGCCAGCACCACCCAGAAGCCAGGGTGCTGTATATGTCCGGCTACGCGGACAACATGATCGCCCGCCACGGTGTACTGAATCAGGGGATTCAGTTCGTCCAGAAACCTTTCACGGTCAAAGGCCTGCTGGAAAAGTGCCATCAGGCGCTTCATGGCAAGTGATGCGCTAAGTGGATTTCATTTTGAAATCTTCCTCAAGAATATGCTTTAAGACCCATTTCACCATCATCTCCGTAAGCTTTTCAGATAACGTTGAGATCTGATGACTCGACTTCATGATGAGGTTCATTTCATCGATAATCTCACTGTGCCTGATTTTGTGGGACACGATCCCCTGGAATTTTATTTGCGCCATGAACGCTTCTTCATGATTAAAGTGGTATTTCATGTAATCATACAGTTTAAAGAGCAGTGGGCGGATCTTATCAATCGCTTCTTCCGGATTCCGGGTCTGAAAGATTTCATTGGCAAGGATAAAAAGATTGCGGTGTTCTTCATCAATGACAGGATCTCCGATGCAGTATTCATCTTTCCAATCAAGCAATTTCTCCATTGCATCTCCTCCTTTTTCATCTTTTGGATATCGATGATCCGTTTTCAATTAAAGCGCGCCAGAGACAGGACAACGGGCGCACTTCCGGTGTGATCAAACAGAGCGTCCTTCTTCAATCGTCAGGCGGTTTCGCCCCGCTGTTTTGCTTTTGTAGAGCAGAATATCCGCTCTCTTGACCAGGCTTTCCATCGTATCGTCATCCTTGACGAGCGTGGCGCCGATCGAAATGGTGACATGCAATGGCTTGTTTTCATGCAGAATGTAAGAATTTTCCACGAGCAGCCGCAACCGGTTGCCGAGTTGCTCTAAATCCCGACCGGTGACGTTTCGGATAATGCCGATAAATTCTTCCCCGCCCCAGCGGCCGTAACTGTCAAAAGGTCTGGAGTTTGTTACAAACGTATTGGCGACAACCTTCAGCACTTCATCCCCGATGTCATGGCCATAGGTGTCATTGACGTTTTTAAAGTGATCGATATCCATGAAGAGAATACCGAACGGAATCTTGAATCGTTTTTTCTCCTCGAACCGGCTCTGAATTTCTTTTTCGATGTAATGGCGGTTCGCCAGTTGCGTCAGCCGGTCCAGAAGCGCCAGCTTTTCAAGCTCTTTCACCCGCAACGCATTGCCGCTAAGGTTGGTAATATCCGAGAAGAGCTCAATACCGCCGATCACATTGCCCTGGGCATCGGTCAGGGCGCTGACCCGCACGGAAACCGGTATTCTGTGCCCGTCCTTATGGTGCATGTAAACTTCGGCTTCGCGCGGCTGCCGGTCCGCCATGCTTGCCGCAAGCGGGCATAATCCCAGACAAAGCTGATTCCCATCGGCATCGACATGCGTCAAAATATTGGCGGAACAGGGCTTGCCGACCACTTCTTCGGCGGTAAACCCCGAGATTTTCTCCGCGGCCTTGTTCCAGAACAGGATTTTTCTGTCCCGATCCACAAAATACAGCCCGTCGTGAAGATTATCGACAATCCTTCCGAATGAGTCACTGACAAGATCCATGGCGCCTCCTGCTGTTATTTCTTCCTTACGGGAAAGATTTATTGCGGAATGTATGGTTATCCATATCAGCCTTGTCATGCTTTTTGCAATAGACATGGAAATATTGTTATGCTCACAATGGCCTTGACTTCAGTAACGCAACTAAATATAGTTACATATTATGAGCAGAAAAGAAAAATTGATACAGCGTTGTGTATCCGTTCCGAATGATTTCTCCTGGCAGGAACTGATCAAGTTGCTGTCCGGTTTTGGTTATCAATTATCCGGGGCTGGAAAAACCGGAGGATCGCGGGTAAGGTTTATTCACGAAATGCTTCCACCCATAATCCTTCACAAACCGCATCCATCTACCGTTTTGAAACGCTATCAGATTGAACAGGTCATTGAGCTGCTGCGATTAGAGGGGTTGATATGAAAAACATGATGACATACAAAGATTATTATGGATCCGTGAATTTTAACGATGATGACAATGTATTTTACGGAAGGATTGAATTTATAAAAGCGCTGATCAGTTATGAAGGAACTGACGTAACTTCTTTAAGAAAAGCGTTCCAGGAAGCGGTGGATGATTATCTGCAAGTCTGTGAAGAATCCGGGAGAAAACCAGAAAAATCATTTAAGGGAGTATTCAATGTCAGAATCGATCAGCAGCTTCATCGGGAACTTGCAATCGAAGCTGATCGTTCAGGTGTCAGCCTGAACGCCTTGATTGCTCAAAAACTGTCCAAGACGATAGCCGCATGAGACCAGCCGAAATTCATGAGGTCATTCATGAGGTCAAATCTTAACTTGACTTTATTTCTGTTGCAAAGCGTTTTGTCAAGATAAAGATTTGACCCCCTTTCAATGACCCCCTTTCAAGGCCCCCTTTCAAGGAGGATGACATGGCAAATGGCAAAGACATTTCGGACCATTCCGGGCAGAAACCCCAGCCTGAAGAAATGCTGACAGATGAAGTCAAACGCCTCCATATGCGGAATCAACTGATTCTGAATGCCGTCGGGGAAGGCATTGTCGGCATGGATGCGCAGGGCAATGTCATTTTTGTCAATCCGGCGGCAACCGCCATGACAGGATATGAAGCCGGCGAACTTCTGGGGCGGAATCTGCACGCAATGATTCACCACTCCTGGCCGGACGGAACGCCCTACCCCGAATCTTCATGCCCCAAGTTCAGACCCATTGCCGATGGCACAGCCTGCAGAATACGGGATGAAGTCCTGTGGCGCAAGGATGGAACCAGTTTTCCGGTTGGATATTCGAGCACCCCGATCATCGAAAATGACCGAATAACCGGTGCCGTCATTGCTTTCCAGGATGTCACCGATCAGAAGCAGGTCGAAAAGGCTTTGGAAGCAAGCCATGCGCGATACAAAGCCCTTGCGGAGACAGCCCACGCGGTTACCTGGGAATTCGATATCGCGGCGGACCGATGGACTTACGTTTCTCCCCAGGCAAAGCGCATTCTGGGGTACGCACCGGAGGCGTGGAAAGACCTGGCATGGTGGGCCGAGCGGATTCATCCGGAAGACCGGGAATGGGTCACCGAATTTTGCCGGAATGCCGTTTCCCAAGGCGTGGAACATGTGCTTGAGTACCGATTCATCGCAAAGGACGGTCGTACGGTATGGCTTTATGTTACTATCCATGTTGAAATGCAGGACGAGCGCCCCGTAAAAACCCGCGGTGTTGTGATCGACATCACCAAGCGCAAACTGGCGGAAACGGCGCTTCAGGACTCCGAGGAAAAATTCGGATACATTGTTGCCGGCAGCATGAATGCGGTTTTTTTGACCCGGCCGGACGGCGGGATACTTTCCGCGAATCCGGCTGCCTGCAATCTTTTTCAAATGACGGAACAGGAATTGATTGAAGGCGGCAGAAACGCGGTTGTCGATTTGACGGACCCCAGGCTTGCACTCGCTCTGGCGGAACGGGAACGTACCGGAAACGTCACGGCCGAGCTGAATTTCAAAAAAAAGGACGGGACCCTTTTCCCGGGCGTCGTGTCCTCGTCCGTCTTTACAGACAGCATGGGCGATTCATACACCAGTATGATCATCCGGGACATCAGCGCCAGAAAACTGGCCGAAGCGGAGAATATCAAACTTCACCAGCAACTGAGGCAGGCTCAGAAGATGGAGTCCATCGGCACCCTTGCCGGCGGCATCGCCCATGATTTCAACAATATCCTGACATCGATTCTCGGCTATACCGATCTTGCGCTGGGGGTTGCCGAAGCCGATCCACGAATCAAGCATTACCTGAGCGAAGTTCAAGCTGCCAGTTTCCGGGCCGGGGAACTGGTCAAACAGATCCTGACATTCGCCAGACAGACCGAACAAGATTTAAGGCCCATCAAGATGAGCCATATCGCCGAAGAGGCCATTAAACTCCTCAGATCGACAATTCCAACTTCCATCAACTTCAACCTCGCCCTGAAGAACGATGCCGTCATCTTGGGAGACCCTTCCCAGGTCCATCAGATATTCATGAATCTCTGCACCAATGCGGCCCAGGCCATGCCGGAATACAGCGGTATTTTAACGGTTCAGCTCTCGGATTTTTATACAGATGCGGATTCCATTGAAAAAAACGGACATCTGAAACCTGGGGATTACCTGAAAATCACCGTAAGCGATACCGGCACCGGTATTGCTGAAAAAGACATTGAATTCATCTTTGATCCGTATTTCACCACCAAGGGCATCGGTGAGGGAACCGGCCTGGGGCTTGCCGTGGTTCATGGCATCGTGAAAAGCTATGGTGGGGAAATTTTTGTTGACAGTGAGCCCGGCAGGGGAACGACATTTACGATCTATCTGCCGGTTTTGAAAAAGCAGGCGGAGGTTGTGCAGAAAACTCCGGAGACGTTGCCGGGCGGCCATGAAAGAATTCTGGTTATCGATGATGAAGCCATGATTGTCAGACTGTGTCATCAACTGCTGACCAATTACGGCTACCAGGTTACCCTGCAAAGCAGCAGCCTGGAAGCGCTGGCCCTTTTTAAAAACCGGCCGGAAGATTTTGATCTGGTGTTGACCGACATGACGATGCCGGACATGAACGGAGACAAACTGGCTGTGGAGATGAAAAAAATCCGGTCGGACATCCCTGTCATTTTGTGTTCGGGATACAGCAAAAACATCTCCGAGGAAAGAATGTCTGAAATCGGGATCAGCGCATACATCCGCAAACCCTTTGATAAAAATGAACTGCTGAAATCGATCCGAAGCGCGCTGGACCGGTATACGCGAACGGTCGGTGAATAAAAACAGCACGGCGGTTTTATTGGATCATGACGGAAACAGGCCATGGACATATTGATTGCTGAAGATGATGAAACATCTTTAAAAATACTGAACAATATCCTGATAAAACAAGGCCATCGGGTGCTGACCGCGACAACCGGGCAGCAGGCCTGGGATATTTTCCAGCGTGAAACCATTCCGATGGTGATTACCGATTGGCTCATGCCGGAAATGAGCGGGCTGGCGCTTTGCAAGAACATCCGCGATTCGCAGAAAGGGCATTACACTTACATCATTGTTGCAACCGGCAGAAATGAAAAAGGGGATCTGCTGGAAGTGCTGAAACACGGGGCGGACGACTATATATTAAAACCGATACACGTCGAAGAACTTCTGGCCAGGGTCAAGGTCGGCGAACGGATCTCGAAGCTGGAGATAAAACACAAGGATCTGGCGCAATGTTTGATCGAAAGCCGGAACAAGCTTCGCGTCGTTCTGGATTCCCTGCCCGAGAAAATCGTCACCATCGATGCCGATGCGTGTATCGTATCGGCAAACACGGCCTTTTTAAAGGGAAAGGGACTCAACTTCAGCCAGACTGCCGGAGTTCCCTGTTTCGATAACAGGTACTGGAACATGCCCGCCGCCAATATCGCCAATGTTCATGGCCATGCGCTGGACATCTTTCATTCCGGGGCTCCCCGGTTCGTATATGAAACCATTGCCGAGCCCGGCCGGCAAAAGCGGCGTCTTGAATTCAATCTGCTGCCCGTCCGGGATGATTCCGGCACCGTGTATCAGGTGACCATTGTTTCAAAGGATATCACGGATGATCTTCAGAGATCGGAACAAATCAAATCCCTCAATCGGGAACTTCAAAAAGCCCTTGATGAAGTTCAGGAAAAAAATGCTGAACTGGTGGGCACCCTGGCGCGGCTGCAGGAAACGCAATCTCAGATACTCCAGTCCGAAAAAATGGCTTCCATCGGCCAACTGGCTGCCGGCGTGGCGCACGAGATCAACAACCCGGTGGGTTTTGTCAGCAGCAATCTGAAAACACTGACCGATTATCAGCAGAATATCGGCCAGATCCTCTCCGAATACCGCCAGTTCATCGACACGGTTTCAAGCGCGAAAGACAGCGGCCCGGACAGGGCTGAAATGGACACCCTGTCGGCCCGGATACAGGAAAAGGAATCGGAGCTGGATATTGCGTATATTCTGGAAGATATCCCCGGCCTGATTCATGAATCCCGTGAAGGGCTGGATCGCATCAAAAAAATCGTGATGGATCTCAAAAACTTTTCTCACCCCGGTGAAGATTTCCTGAAACTGGCGGATATCAACCAGAACCTGGAATCCACGCTGAACATCGTCTGGAACGAGCTTAAATACAAGGCAACGATCACCAAGGATTACGGGGACCTGCCCCAGGTAAAATGCTATCCCCAGCAACTGAACCAGGTGTTCATGAATCTATTGGTCAATGCCGCCCAGGCCATCGAAAATCAGGGACAAATCCACATCATTACCCGCGAAATCGGCGGCAATGTGGAAATTGTCGTCACCGATACCGGGCAGGGCATTGCAGCGAAAAACCTTTCCCGGATATTCGACCCGTTTTTCACGACAAAGGAAGTCGGCAAGGGAACGGGGCTGGGGCTGAACGTCACCTATAACATTGTCAAAAAACATCACGGCGCCATAGATGTCCGGAGCGAGCCGGGAAAAGGCACGACATTCACCATCCGGATACCGGTAGGCGGTCCTTCCGCTTTGTCCCCGGAACCTGAAAAACCCCGTAACGGAGTAATGCCATGACGCTTCTGTCCGAACATTTCATTCTGCTGGTCGACGATGAGCCGTCCATTACCCGATCGCTCCAGCGCCTGTTTCGAAAAGATAATTATCAGGTTCTGACAGCCTCAAACGGGCCGGAAGGCCTGAATATGCTGGCCGGTCTGAATAGACCCGTGTCCTTGATCATCTCCGACCAGCGGATGCCGGGCATGACGGGCGCTCAGTTTCTGGAAAAGGCCAGAGTACTTGCCCCGGAGGCCATCCGGTTTCTGTTGACCGGCTATTCGGATGTCAAGGACATTCTGGATGCCGTCAACAAAGGGGAAATCCACCGGTATCTGACCAAACCCTGGAATGACGACGATCTGCTGCTCCAGGTGCGAAGCGCCCTGGAAACCTTTGAGCTCCGGGCTGACAACCAGCGGCTGAATGAACTGACCCTCCGTCAAAACGCTGAATTGACGGAACTCAACCAGGATCTGGAAAAGAAGATCCTGGAGCGCACCCTGGAGATCCGGATGAAAAGCCAGGCTCTGGCGGAAGCCAATGCCTCTCTGGAAAGGAGTTTTGTCGATACCATCCGGCTTCTATCCTCTCTGGTGGAAACCCTGAATCCCCGATTGGGAAGCTATCTGAATTTTGTCGCACAACTGGCCAAACGCATGGGACAGGGCTTTGGCCTGGACAAACCGGAACAGGAGCAGATTGAAATCGCGGGGCTGCTTCATGACATCGGTCTTCTGGGCCTGCCCAAAATACTGCTTGAAAAAAATATGGAGGATATGGTTGAAGCGGAGTTAAAACTTTTCATGCAGCATCCAATTATCGGACAGATCTGCCTGCAACCGGTTGAAAGGCTGGACCCTGTCGGCGCCATTGTTTTTGCGCACCATGAAAATTATGACGGCAGCGGATTCCCCAACGGGATTAAAGGAGAGCAGATTCCGCTCGGGGCAAGAATCATTCGTGTCGCAGCGGATTACACCGGTTTAATTCGCAAATGGCCCAAGGATATTGGGGATATCCGGCAACGGGCGGTAAAGTATTTGGGCCATTCCGCGAAAAACATCGTCACGGATGATCCTCAGATTCTTAGCCAGGAGATTATCAGGCAACTCCTTTTCAGGCAGGCCAGGCATCAATATGATCCGGATGTCGTCAATAAACTGATTCAGATTCTGGAAGAGGATCAGGAGACAAACAAAAAACACGGTGAAAAATCCATTTCCATTTCCCTGTGGTTCCTTAAGCCCGGAATGAAGCTGACCCAGGAACTTCGCATCTGCGACGGCAGACTACTGCTGGCCAGGGGCAGCGTACTGAACGCGGCAATGATATCCGCCATTCAAAAACTGGCGAAAACCGTTTTGATTGACGAGAGGATTGAAATATCTGTCGGTTAGGGAATGATTTAGGCGAAAGGACGTTGATTTTTTTATGAAGCCTGATATTTTTCAACAAATAGACTGCATTCGGGAACTGCCCACGCTGCCGGCCATCGTGCTCAAGGTGAACCAGATGCTTCAGGATCTGGACACCACGGCCAATCAACTGAGCCGGGTCATTGAAACCGATCAGGCAATGACGGCCAAGATACTTAAACTCGTCAACTCCTCTTTTTACGGTTTCAAGTCGACCATCGGCAGCATCAGCACGGCCGTGACCATTCTGGGATTCAACACGGTCCAGCACGCAGTGGTGTCTCTTTCCGTGATGAAATCATTTGCCCGGATAAAAAACCTGAAGCGGCTCAATATCCAGGACTTCTGGCGTCACTCTCTGGCAGTGGCCATTATCAGCAAACATCTTGCGGATCACAGTGACAAGACCCTGTCGTCGGACTGTTTCACCGGCGGCCTGCTCCACGATATCGGCAAATTGATACTGGCTGAGTATTTTCCCGAACATTTTGAAAAAATCTGGCTCACGATGATTGATTCCGCCATTTCCTTTGTTGATGCTGAAAAAATGGCTGATACCGTGAATCACGCTGAAATCGGCGCCTATCTTGCCGAAAAATGGCTGCTGCCGCAGCCGCTGGTGGATGCCATCCGGCATCATCACAGCGCATTTTCCAGCGCCCGGGCTGCGGTAATCATCGGCGTGGCGGATTTATTGGTAAACACCTGTTTTCCGGACTCTGAAGGCCGGATTCTGATGCCGGACGGCCTTTCGGACGCTCCGGCGTTTCTGCTGCCGCAACTGCAAACCCTGTCCGGATGGTACCCCCGGCTCCAGGAAGAAATCGCATCGGCCTGCCAGTTTTTTATGGACTCTCAGGGATAAGTGACCCCTTATGACCGCAACCCCCCATACCGTGCTCTGTGTTGACGATGAAGTCAATGTACTGAATGCCTTGAAACGGCTGTTCCGGAAAGAGGGATTTACGCTCCTGACCGCATCAAGCGGTGCTGAGGCGCTGAAACTGCTTCAGGATAACCCCGTGCACATGATCATCTCGGATCAGCGCATGCCGGAAATGAGCGGAACCGAGCTTATGGCAAGGGTAAAGGAATGTTATCCCGATATGATCCGGATCATCCTGACCGGCTATACGGACGTGGACACCATTACCGAATCCATCAACCAGGGCCATATTTACAAGTTCTTTTTGAAACCCTGGAACGATCAGTCCCTGGTGCTGGAAATCCGTCAGGCCCTGGAACAATACGATCTGGTGCAAACCAATAAGACGCTTCACCAAAAAGTTCTGGAACAGAATGAATCCTTCCGGCATCTCAATGACAGTCTTGAAGCCCTCGTTCAAGAAAGAACCCGCGAGGTGCAAATTCAGAATCAGGCGCTGGCGCTGTCCCATGCCATTCTGGAGGATCTGCCCGTCCCCATCATCGGGGTGAGCACGGAGTTGATGATTGTGCTGATAAACAAGGCCGTGCATCAGATAGACGCGGGAATGCTGATCGGCAGGCCGGTTACGGATTATTTTTCAGAAGACTGCGAAAAGAAAATCATGGAAGTGATGACAACCGGCATCCCGCAAGCCCTCTCCGGAACGCCCATCGGAAACAGCCTGCGAAATATCGATATCACGCCCCTTTCCAGATGGTTTTCCGGCAAAGGGGTGGTTCTGACCGTTACAGGGCATCAAGCCGAATAACCGTCGCCCCCCTCTGGCCCCTCTAAAAGGGGGAAAACTTTTTTTACAGTAAATAATAGCTCGGGTATCCAATCAAAGACATCTGGGGGACCGATGATGAAGAACGGCATGAAAAACCCGCGCCTGACAGCGGCGATTCTCCTGGCCATTTTCGCCGTTGGAGTTGCCGTGCTCGTCATGGGCATCGACGTCCGAGCCTCGGCACCCATCCGCATCGGTGTTCTGGCACACAAGGGGACTGAAACCTGCAGGCAAATGTGGCAGCCCACGATGACCTACCTGGACAGGGCACTGCCCGGCCGGCAGTTTGATCTGGTGCCGCTGAAATTCGAGGAAATCGAGCCTGCCGTCAAGAACATGTCGATCGATTTTCTGATCTGCAATCCGGCAATTTATGTGGATCTGGAGGTAAGGTACGGCGTCACGCGGACCATGACCCTGCGCAATCTGGTTGGGATGCAAATCGTATCGGAATTTGGCGGTGTCATCTTCTGTCGTGCCGAGCGCGGTGACATTCAGGACTTGCGGGATGCACGCGGCAGGCGCCTTGCAGCCGTAGGGCAGACCTCTTTCGGTGGATGGCTCATGGCTTTGCGTGAATTCAGATCGGCAGGCATTAACCCCGAAAGGGACTGTGCCCGACTGTTCTTTCTGGATTCACACCCCGCGGTGGTCCGTGCGGTTCTCTCCAGCGATGCGGATATGGGAGCCGTGCGCACCGATACCATTGAGCGCATGGCCGTTAGCGGCGAGATCCGGATGGATACGATCCGTGTCATTCCCGGCAATACCGCGCCAGGACCGCAGCCCCCCTTTCCCTATATGCACAGCACGCGCCTGTATCCCGAATGGCCGTTTGCAAAACTCTCCGACACAACCGAGGACCTTTCACGCGAGGTGACCGTGGCGCTTCTGACCATGCCCGCCGATTCACCCGCAGCCGTTGCCGCGGAAAGCGGGGGCTGGGGCGTCTGTCTGGACTATACCAGCGTCCATGACTGCCTGCGCGAGCTAAGGCTGCCGCCGTATGAACAATACGGTCAAATGAGCTGGCCGGATGTGTGGCATCAATACTGGCCGTGGATGGGAGCGATTGCTTCATTGATCCTCGCATTGCTGGGATCACTGCTGCTTCTTCGCGGCAGGAATTTATCGGTAATGAAAATCAGCGGTCAGAACCGGCTGCTGCTGACGTCCGTGGGGGAAGGGATTTGTGGCATAGACTTGAAAGGGATCACAACGTTCATCAACCCAGCGGCCAGTAAAATGCTCGGATATACGGATGATGAAATGCTCGGCAGGAACCTGCACGTCCTTACGCATCACACAAAACCAGACGACCGGCCCTATCCGGAGCATGAATGCCCGATTTTCATGGCCTGCAATGACGGCACGGTTCATCACGGAAGCGACGAGTTCTTTTATCGCAAGGACGGGAGCAGCATTCCGGTATTCTATTCCAGCCGTCCGATCGTTGACGAGGGAAGAATCAGCGGGGCGGTCATTTCCTTTCAAGATATCACTGAGAAAAATCTGAAAGATGAGGAGCAGCGAAAGATCAGTGATCGTTTGTCTCTAGCCTGTCGTGCGGGCGGTATCGGAATTTGGGAATTGGATGTCGTCCATAGCAACCTGATCTGGGATGACCAGATGTTCGAACTTTACGGCATTACACCTGACAAGTTCAGCGGTACGTATGAAGCCTGGCGCACGGGAGTCCATCCCGAGGACCTACGGAAATGCGAGGAAGAACTTCAGGTGGCGATACGGGGGGAAAAAGACTTCGATACCGAGTTTCGGGTTGTTTGGCCCGATGGAACGATCCATAGCATCCGTGCGCTTGCCAGTGTGCAGAGAGATGCCGCGGGCCAGGCCATTAATCTGATCGGTACAAATTACGATCTCACCGAGCGCAAACGGACAGAAGAATCGCTCCGGGAGAGCGAAGCCCGCCTGCGTGTCATCACCGGCTCCGCCCAGGACGCCATCCTCATGATGGATACAGATGGCCTCATCTCCTATTGGAATCCGGCGGCTGAGCGCATTCTTGGCTACAAGAGCGCCGAAGCCATCGGGCAAAGCCTGCATGCATTCATCGTCCCTGCGCGCTATTATGAAGCACACCTCGCCGCATTCCCAGCGTTTCAACAGACGGGACAGGGAGCCGCGGTAGGAAAGACGCTTGATCTGGAAGCCCGCCGAAAAGACGGTACGGAGATATCCATCCAGCTCTCGCTTTCCACTGTCCACATGAGCAGTGGCTGGCATGCGGTGGGCATCCTTCGCGACATTACCGAGCGCAAGCATGCAGAAGCGGAACTCCAGAGAATCAACATCTATCTTGAGGAAGCCACCGCCCGCGCCAACGACATGGCTGCCCAGGCCGAGATGGCCAGCGCAGCCAAAAGCGAATTTCTGGCCAACATGAGCCATGAGATCCGAACCCCGATGAACGGGGTCATCGGCATGACCGGGCTGCTGCTGGACACGGCGCTTGACGATGAGCAGCGGCGCTACGCTGAAATCGTTCGCGCCAGCGGCGAATTGCTGCTTGGACTGATCAATGACATCCTTGATTTCTCCAAAATCGAGGCGAAGAAGCTCGGCCTGGAGGTGTTGGACTTCGATCTGTCAAGCCTGCTGGACGACTTCGTCGCTGCGCTGGCCGTGCGGGCTCACGAGAAGAGGCTGGAGCTGCTCTGTTCCGCCGATCTGGATGTACCCACGCTGCTTCGCGGCGATCCGGGCCGTTTGCGCCAGATCCTCACCAACCTGGCGGGAAACGCAATCAAGTTCACATCTGCCGGCGAGGTGGCGGTCCGTGTTTCGCTGGTAAAAGACAAGGGTACAGGCCGCGGGGTGCAGGAAGCCGGAGGAGAGGAAACCGTCCTGCTGCGATTCTCTGTGCGCGATACGGGTATCGGCATCCCGAAAGACAAGATCGGTCTGCTCTTTGAAAAATTCAGCCAGGTGGACGCTTCGACCACGCGCCAGTACGGCGGCACCGGACTGGGCCTGGCCATATCCAAACAACTGGTCGAGCTGATGGGCGGTGAGGCCGGTGTGAGCAGCGAAGAAGGCAGGGGGTCCGAATTCTGGTTCACCGCACGCCTTGTCAAACAAACCATGGAGGCGCATGTGGATGGCATCCCGCCCGCCGACCTGAGCGGTGCGCGTGTGCTGATCGTAGACGATAACGCCACCAACCGCGAAATTCTATCCACCCGCCTGACTTCCTGGGGCATGCGCCCGTTCGATGCCCAGGGCGGCCCCGAGGCGCTTCAAGCTCTAAGTCTGGCCCTGGACGAGAAGGACCCATTCCGGATTGCCGTGATCGACATGCAGATGCCGGGCATGGACGGCGAGACACTGGGAAGAGCCATCCATGCGGATGATCGCCTGACAGGCATCCGGATGGTGATGCTGACTTCTCTGGGGATGCGGGGCGACGCCCGGCATTTTCAGGAGATCGGTTTCGCGGCCTATGCTACCAAACCCATTCGGCATCAGGAACTGAAAGCGGTTCTGTCTTTGGCGCTGACGGATCGGGACGGGGCGGAGCCAACGCAGACACCCATCGTTACGCGTCACACGGCCCGAGAGATGCTGAACCTGTTCACCGGCCGGAATGCGCGCATCCTGCTGGCCGAGGACAACATCACCAACCAGCAGGTGGCCCTGGGCATCCTGAAGAAACTGGGCCTGCGCGCGGATGCCGTGGCCAACGGTGCGGAAGCGCTCAGGGCACTGGAAACCCTGCCCTACGACCTGGTGTTGATGGACGTGCAGATGCCCGAGATGGGCGGTTTTGAGGCTACCCGACAAATCCGCAATCCGCAATCACCAATCGTCAATCACCGGATTCCCGTCATCGCCATGACGGCCCACGCCATGCAGGGCGACAGGGAGCGCTGCCTGGAGGCAGGCATGAATGACTACATCACCAAACCGGTGTCCCCCCAGGCGTTGGCGGATGCGCTGGACAAATGGCTGCCCAAGAAACATGACGAATCCGCAATGGTGAACGCGGAATGCAGTATGATGAAAAAGGAAAAACCCGAAACAGACGATACCCCATCGTCACTGATTTTTGACCGAGCGGGCATGATGGTCCGGCTGATGGAGGATGAGGAGCTGGCCCAAATGGTGGTCGAAAGCTTTCTGGAAGACATCCCGCGGCAGATCACATTGCTTAAGGGTTTTCTGGAAACCGGAGACGCCGCTGGCGCCGAACGCCAGGCCCACACCATCAAGGGGGCGTCTGCCAATGTGGGAGGAGAACGTCTGCGGGAGGTGGCTTTTGCGATTGAGAAAGCGGCCAGAGCCGGAGATTTGAGCGCCGCCCTTAGATACGTGCCGAAGCTGGAAGCGCAGTTGGATGCGCTGAATCAAGCGATAACAAGAAAGCCGTGAACAACCACGAAAGGGGAACGCCTTGGAGACACCGGGTTTCGTATGTGGCATAAAGGAACATCTAAAAGTTTTTTTGATTCGGTGGCGAATTAGAGCACTGACAGTCCTGGCGATTTCCTGCGCTGCCCTTTTCTGGGCCGGTGTCATCGGTGCGGCCGATAACAACCCATACCGTATCGGCTTTGTCGGCGGCCTGACCGGGAGAAGCTCCGATCTGGGAATCCAGGGTCGAAACGGAGTGATGCTGGCCGTTGAAGAGATCAACCAGCGGGGGGGTATCGACGGCAGGCCGCTGCAATTGATTACCAAAGACGACAGGCAGGATTCGCAGGCGGCCCTTAAGGTCGATCAGGAAATGATCGACGAAGGGGTCATCGCCATCATCGGACATATGACCAGTGACATGTCCGAGACCGTGCTGCCCCTGATCAACGCACGCAAAGTCTTGATGATCAGCCCCACGTCGAGCGCAAACAATCTGACGGGGATCGACGATTACTTCCTGAGGGTGGTCAACCCCAGCATTCTTCTCACCGATCTCGAAGCGAACCATGCTTTCAAGGTTGCAAACCTTCGCCGGGTAGCCGCTATTTATGATCTGTCGAATCGCATCTACTCGCAGGAATACGTTGCCAACTTCAAATTGGTGTTCGAACGCCTGGGAGGAGAGATTGTTTCCACGGATACCTTTACGGCCGGACCTGATGTCAGCTTCAAAAATCTGGCGGAAGTGGTTCTCCGGGCAAAACCGGATGGACTGTTGATTGCAGCGGGCGCAATTGATACGGCGATGATCTGCCAGCACGTCCGCATGTCGGGGTCGAAAATACCCATTCTGATGAGCGGCTGGGCACAGACGCCGGATTTGCTCCGTCATGGGGGGCCTGCCGTCGAGGGAGTCATCGGCACCATGTATCGGGATCTTGACAGCGTTGCCAAGCCCTTTGCGGCATTCAAGGATAAATTCCAGGCCCGTTTCGGTTCGGAAGGGCCGACATTTGCCGCCTTGTTCGGCTACGAAGCCGTAATGGTCCTGAAAGATGCGCTTTCCCGGAACCCCGATCCGCAACAACTGAAAGAGACGATTCTGAAGCTGAAGACCTTCCAGGGACTCGACGGGCCTTTCGAGATCGACGCTTTTGGAGATGCGAAGCGAAGCGCTTATGTCATTACCGTATCCCATAACCGGTTCAAGATTGTGACGCCATGAAGCGACTCAATTACAGCATCAGAGCCATTCTCCTGTTTTCATTCGTCCTGGTCGGAGGGTTGCCCATTCTGATGATGGGGTTCATTACCGTGCGACTCATCAGTGCGGATATCGCTCAGGATGTCCGGGAGAATAACCTGCTCATCGCCCAGTCCCTTTCCGCTGAAGCCCATCTTCTTCTCCAAAGATCTTATTATTTCCTCAAGCAGATCGAAGAAACCGTCATCGAAAAGTGCTACATCCAGGAAGCGGAAATCAACGCCTATCTGGGCAGCAGTCTGATAAACCGCAGAGATTTCGAATCCATCGAGATCCTGGATACGGAAGGAAACGTACGCTTCATGGCACCTGTAAACCCGGATATCATCGGTATCAACCGTTCGGGCCAGTTGTTCTTCACCCACGTCATACAGGAGCACACGCCCTACTGGTCGCCGACATTCATCTCCCTGCAGTCCGGCAGGCCGGCGCTCACACTGGCCATCCCCGTAAAGGGGGGCATGATCGTCGGGTATCTCGATCTGGCATCGCTCAATTCCGTTACCGATAAAATCAACGCGGTAAGGCAGGAACAGGCCATGATTTTGGATCAGGAAGGCACCGTAATTGCCCATCCCGATCGCCGGATGATTTCTGAAAGACAGAATCTGAGCTATCTAAAATTGGAAAGCCAGGAAAAGCAGCCCCCGGAGGGGAGTCTTTCTTATCGCAAAGAAAACCGGGAATATCTGGCAAGTCTGTCCCGAGTGCCCGATACGCAATGGAAGGTGATCGTAACGGTACCCGCCGATGTTGCCTTTGAGACCGTGGCCCGCATCAGAACCCTTTTTGGAACAGGGGCCGCCATCGTTGTTTTTGTAGCCGTGATGATCGTTTTTCTCAGTTTGCGAAAGGCATCCCATCCCCTTTCGCAGCTTGTACGGGACACCCGCCGGATTGCAGACGGAGACTATGTCATTGAGGAGAGGCCGTCCAGCTATCGGGAGATCGATGAACTCGCGAACCATTTCCGCCGGATGGCCGGGCAGCTTCAAAGCCGGGAGGGAGCGCTGCACGAGAGCGAACACGAGCTGCAGGAAAGAAACGCTGAACTGACGCGTTTCACCTATGCCGTTTCACACGACCTGAAAAGCCCTCTGGTGACCATCCTTACCTTTCTGGGTTATCTGGAAAATGACATTCAAAACCAGGATGCGGGCCGGATTGAGCAGGATATGGGGTACATCCGCAGTGCCGCGGAAAAAATGGGGCGCCTGCTGGATGAATTGCGGGAACTTTCCCGCGTCGGGCGCGTGATAAATCCTCCCGTGGAAACGTCGCTCCAGGAAATCGTTCAGGAGGCGCTGGCTCTTGTCGCCGGTCGGATCACCGAAAAAAATGTCCAGATTCAGGTTACTGAAGATCCGATTATCCTTTTCGGCGATCGTTCCCGTCTGGTCGAAGTCTTCCAGAACCTGATCGACAATGCCGTCAAGTTCATGGGAGAGCAGGCGGCACCTCGCATCGTGATCGGAGCAGAGAAGAACGGTGATGAGATCGTTCTCTTTGTCCAAGACAACGGCATCGGGATCGATCCGCGGTATCAGGAAAAGATTTTCGGCCTGTTCGAAAAGCTGGACGGCCAGGCGGAAGGCACGGGCATGGGTCTGGCACTGGTCAAGCAGATTGTGGAATTACATGGCGGCGGCATTTGGGTGGAATCGGACGGCCTGGGGCATGGCGCCTGTTTCCGGTTTACCCTGGCCGGCACCAGAATGTGATTGCCGGGGATGAATCCCTGAAGCAATTCATGGATGTTTGTTATAGAGCTGTTTTTATTAAGGACACCAAAAATATACGTCAGATTCCGGTTAAAGATTACAAACATGGCAAGTGAGAAAATCGTGACGAAAAACGACGCATTACAGAGCATGCAGCGACTGCGGTTACATCGTTTTGGCATGTCTCTGGCCACTTACGCAGTTGTAATCCTTGCGACAGTTATCGTCACACATCTCGGGCTCGGCAGGATGAGCGGCGCTCAGTGGGCAAGGTATATAGGGATTGCGCTGTTTGGCAACGGTATGTTTTTCGTTCTGTTTTACACAAACGTCAACTTACGTTTTTCAGATCCATCGTTGACCCGGGAACAGATCGTCTATTCCGCCTTGTGGGGTATGGTGGTTTTGTACGCTTTGCCGGAAGCACGCTCGGTTGTGTTGATGTTTTATCTGCCCGCCTTCAGTGTTTGGCATGCTGAGCCTGACGCGACGGCAGTATTTGGTGCTGGTGGCATGCGTGCTGGGGTCTTATGCGGCACTCCTGGGATTGGAGTACTTCCAGGATCGCCAGGGATTCAGAATTCAGTATGAGCTGTTCCTTTTCACACTGTTCGGCATTTTACTGACCTGGTTTGCCTTCTTCGGCGGATATGTCTCAAATATCAGGCATCGCCTATGGGCACAGAAAGAGGAAATCCAAATTGCCCACGAAGAGATCCAAATTGAAATGGAAAACCGCAAGCGCGCTCAGACCGAAAAAGATAATCTGATTGCCGAGCTGATGGATGCACTCAGCAAAGTGAAAACGCTGAGCGGTTTACTCCCCATATGCTCCCACTGTAAAAAAATTCGAGATGACAAAGGATACTGGAATCAAATCGAGTCTTATATCCATGAGCATTCGGAAGCGGAATTCAGCCACAGTATTTGCCGGGAATGTGCTGAAAAATATTACCCGGAAATGGACCTCTATGACGAATAAATGGATCATGCTTCTTTTGGCGTTCGTTTTTTTATCCCCATCTTACCCAAAAACGGAAACGTCTACCAGGCCGAAGGAAAAGTGCCCCATCGGAGTTGCCTCGTTCGTATTATCTCCGCCCATCGCGGCTGCCGAGGAACAGAAACTCACAGACACGCTGGTCATTGCGATCAGTTCGGATTTTGAACCGTTCACATTCGTAAATGCCGAAGGCAAGCCCGCAGGCATGTTTGTGGATATTTGGCGGTTGTGGGCGCAAAAAACCGGCAAACAGATTGAATTCATCATATCCGACTGGAAAACGTCCCTTGAAAATCTGAAAAATCAGAAAGCCGATATTCACTCCGGATTTTTATATTCACCGGAACATTTTGAATGGATAAGCGGTTCCGTGCTTTTTTATGAATCCGGGGTCAGCCTGTTCTACCCGTTGAAACAGGGGAAAATTTCCGATATCAAGGAGCTTTCAGGTCAAACCGTTGCCGCACTTCACGGATCACAATTGGAACAGTTCTTGATAAAAAACTATCCGGACATCCGGATTTTAGCCTGCGATACCAGAGAGGAACTTGTCAAGGTTTCCCAAGACGGAAAAACAAAGGGATTTGTAGCCATTTGGCCGGTAGGATCAGCCCTTATTGACCGCATGGGGTTATCCGGTGAGTTCGAAATGAATGACAAGATCCTTTACAAAGAAAAATTTCTTTTTGGTGTTTTTAAAAAGAATACGGAATTGCTTGAGCTTGTCGATAAAGGGTTAAACGAAATATCGCATCAGGAACGGGCTGAAATTGAAGCCCGGTGGATACCTGATCCGACAAAACGCTACTACAAAACTTCTACTATTATCCAAATGACGCCTGCAGAAGAAGTCTGGATAAGAAACCACAAAACCATCAGATTAGGCATTGCCCCTGTTATGCCCCCGTTGAAGTTCTTCGAAAAAGGCGTGATCAAAGGGATTGAGCCTGACTATATCAATCTTCTGACTGAATATACGGGCATAAATTTTCAGTTGGTTGTATGTGATTTTAAGGATATGGATACAAAAGCAAAATCCGGTGAAACGGATATGTTCCTTTCCGTTTACGTCCCTGAACGTTTCGCACATATGATGTTTACAAAGCCTTTTATGGATTTTGATCAGGTCATCATCACCCGTAGTGATGCCCCGTTTGTGAGCGGAATAGGTTCACTGAAAGCGAAAAAGGTTGCCGTTCTAAGGGGCTTGAAACTCCATGAAAAAATTTTCGCCGCCTATCCTGAAATTGAAACTGTCCGAGTGGACACGATGGAACAAATGTTCCAGGCGGTGTCTGAAGGCAATGCCGACGCCTTGATTTCGAAAATATTTCTTGCCACCTATATCATGCATCAATATCCGAATCTCAAAATCGCCGGTATTGCTGATATCCCACGCGACCCTTATTATTATGCCGTACGCAAAGATTACCCCGAACTGGTCAGCATTCTCAATAAAGCCATTCAATCCATTCCCGATGACAGGGTTAATGCAATTGTCCAGAAATGGTTCAGCGTTCGGGTTGAATACCGTCCGAACTGGACAGAGATACTGAAATGGGTGTTTGCAATCGGAGGTGTTTTTGCTCTCCTGCTGGGTTTATCGCTTTTATGGAACAGACGGTTGGCAAGAGAAATAGATAAACGCAAGCGGGTGGAAGATGCGCTACGCCAGAATGAGTATGAGTTGCAGGAAAAAAACGCCGAACTGACCCGTTTCTCCTACACCGTTTCGCATGATCTGAAAAGCCCCCTGGTGACCATCCTTACCTTTCTGGGTTATCTGGAAAATGACATTCAAAACCAGGATGCGGTCCGAACAAAGCTGGATATGGGGTACATCCGCAATGCCGCGGAAAAAATGGGGCGCCTGCTGGATGAATTGCGGGACCTCTCGCGCATCGGGCGTATTAAAAATGATCCCGTGGAAATACCTCTCCAGGAAGTCGTTCATGAGGCCATGGCCCTTGTAGCCGGCCGGATCACCGAAAAAAATGTTCAAATTCAACTCACGGAAGAACCGGTTATACTTTGGGGCGACCGTTCCCGCTTGATCGAGGTCTTCCAGAACCTGATCGACAATGCAGTCAAGTTCACGGGAGATCAGGCATCGCCTTGCATCACAATCGGAGCGCAGAAGAGCGGTGATGAGATCGTCCTCTTTGTGCGGGACAACGGCATCGGAATTGATCCACGGCATCAGGAGAAGATTTTCGGCCTGTTCGAAAAGCTTGATTGCCAGGCGGAAGGTACGGGCATCGGCCTGGCCCTGGTAAAGCGGATCGTAGAAGTCCACGGCGGCGACATTCGGGTGGAGACGGAAGGCCCAGGGCTTGGCGCTTGTTTCCGTTTTACTTTGGCCGGCACCCGCATGTGAGGCCAAAAGGGTTGGACATTTCGTCATTTTCAAAAGCAAACACAACAGGGGTGAGGATGGGCAGACTCAGCATTTTAATTGTGGATGATGACCCGGCGCATATCGATGCCATCCGCCGGAGCCTTGAGAAAATGGGCAAAGACGTCGATGTATATACGGCCGGGTCTCTGGCGCAATATCGTTTGGCCATTGCCGATCATCCGCCGGATATTGTCTTGATGGACATTCGTCTTCCGGATGGCCGATCCGTGGATACATTGACTTCGCCCGCCGAAGCCGGGCCGTTTCCTATCGTGATCATGACCAGTTACGGCAATGAGCAGATCGCCGTGGAAGCCATCAAATCCGGGGCTCTGGATTACGTGGTCAAATCACCGGAAGCCTTTGCGAACATGCCGCGGACGGTGGCGCGGGGGCTGCGGGAATGGAAGCTTTTACAGGACCGGCGGCATGCCGATGAAGAACGGCTTCGGCTGGAGCGCAAACTTCAACAGGTCATGAAGGCGGAAAGCTTGGGCCGAATGGCCGGAGCCATTGCCCATCATTACAATAATCTTCTGGGTGCGGTAATGGGCAATCTGGAACTGGCCAGGGATGAACTGCCCGCCGAAGCCAAAGTACAGAATTACATTGCCGAGGCCATGGATGCCTCGCGGCGTGCTGCGGAGATCAGCACCCAGATGCTTTCCTATCTGGGAAAGACCTTTGGGAAAAAGGAACCCGTCGATCTGGTGACGCTTTGCACCCAATCCCTGCCGCATTGGCAGGCATCCCTTCCCAAGACCGCGCGCCTTAAGATCGGGTTTGATATCCCAAAGGTCATGATCCATGCCGATACGGCTCAGCTCCGGCAGGCATTGTCCAACATCGTCATCAATGCCGGGGAAGCCATCGGCGACCGGAAAGGGGAAGTGGACATCACGGTCCGTTTGGCGCCGGCTGAAGATATCCGCGTGTTCCGGATTTATCCGCCGGACTGGGTGCCGAAGGGAAAGTGGCTTGCCTGCATTTCCGTCTCGGATACGGGCGTTGGCATGCAGCCCGCGATTTTCGATAAACTTTTTGATCCGTTTTTTTCCACGAAATTCACCGGCCGGGGACTGGGGCTGGCCGTGGTTCTGGGGCTGATAGGCGCCCATGGCGGCGCCGTTTCGGTGGAAAGCGATCCGGGCAAAGGCTCCCTGTTCCGTGTGCTGCTGCCTGTATTGGAACAGAACATTCAGACCGCCCCCAAAATGGATGCGGTTGTCCCCGGTCCGGCCGATGATCAGAGTCTGATTCTGCTGGTGGATGACGATCCCCGGATGCGAAAAATGACCACGGCCATGCTCAATCACCTGGGGCAGTCGGTGGTTGAGGCTTCGGACGGCCTGAATGCCCTGGAGGTATTTCGCGAATATTCGGATCGGATTCGCTGCGTCCTTCTCGATTTTACCATGCCCGGCATGAATGGCTGGGAAACCCTTGAGGCGCTCCGGGCGATTCGCTCCGACCTGCCCGCGATACTGCTCAGCGGATACGACCGGAATCGTGTTCTGGGAGCCGAACACAGCGATCAACCCCATATATTCCTGCATAAACCCTTCCGGGTCGCGGATCTGAAAGAAGCGATCGAGAGAGCGGGCGGGAGTCAGAAGTGAAAGGAGAAAATACCATGATTAACGGAAAACCCGTTGTGATTCTTCTGGTGGAGGATGATCCGGCGCATGCCGAGATTGTCCGGCGAAACCTTGAAACCTTTCGCGTGGCCAACCGGATGCAGCATGTATCAGACGGACAAGCCGCGCTGGACTATCTCTTTCGACAGGACACTTTTGCCGATCCGGCAAGCAGCCCCACGCCGGATTTGGTTCTGCTGGACTTGCGTCTGCCCAAGGTGGACGGCCTGGAAGTGTTGCGACGGATCAAGGCGGATGATGCACTCAAGCGCATTCCAACGGTCATACTCACCACATCCGCGGCCGAGGCGGATATGGTTGGCGCCTACTCTCAGGGCGCGGGCAGTTATCTAGTCAAGCCGGTCAATTTCGAGAAATTCACCAAGATGATGGATGCGTTCGGGTTTTACTGGCTGGCATGGAACCGGTTTCCGGAGTGACGGCTTCCGGGTTCCGGCATTCCTCGTCCCCGGACACCTGGCCCCGTTCATCCTTTTGCAAAATCAAAGGGGATGGTAAAGTGAAAAGTTCAAAGTCCTCTCCCACTGACGGTTGATTGCCTTGATTGATATAGGGACTTTCCCAAAATAACAACTATCGCGAGATTGACTATTAATCATCAAGAATCACAATGGTAATATCAAGGTGGACAGCCAGGTGGGGAAAGGGACTTGTTTCACCATCTCTATCCCGATGCAGGAATCCCAGCAGAACAGATAGTCCGTGTTGAGTTCTGTTCTTCGAAGAAACTCGCAAGATTATCTCTCGTCTTTGAGCAGGAGCACTCAATCTTCGAGTTCAAAATCGACTGGGGTTACTGGATTAAGACAAAGGGCACCTACTTTCGCCCGAACGTATACCCAAAAGAAAGCGATCGTAGCGACCATGTCCGCCATCACCTTTTTGGCTTTGATGGGCTTTTGCTTTTTTTTCCGGGCACACCGGATCAAGTGATCAGAGGCGTTTTGAAGGTCATCTTCAGCCTTTTTGGTTTTTCTCGAAAGCGGTGCACTGCTACCCTTGACGATTTCATGCTGAACGTGGAATACATCAGGTTCACCCGAAACCTTGTGTTGGGCTCCATATGAAGAGGCAATGAATCGATCCAGGCCGGCTAATTCAAAAAACTGGCATACATGTCAAACGCTGCATGATCCCATCAGGGTCATCACAAAATGTGCTCCCAGAGCCAGTCGATGCATATATGCTGTTCCAGATGGAAACTCAAAAAACGCGGCGACCACTGGATCCGCATCGAACCGGCAAAGCGCGGACACACCAAGAACAGAAACAAGGGCTTTGAGATGACTGACTATCCCGTTTTCCCTTGACTCCCTCGCGCCTTATTTGATACTTCGAGGCCATGAATCAACAAGAAGTGAAGAAAATTTATGGTAGATGTTCGTCCTTCTACGACAAGACGTTTTCTCATATTTTTTTCCCAAGAATCAAGATAGGCATGGAAAGATCCGGTATTCGCAAAGGTGACAGGGTGATCGAGATAGGCGTCGGCACCGGTATCTCTCTTTCGCTCTATCCCCTGGGTTGTCATGTCGTCGGTATTGATTTCACGAGAAAAATGCTCGACAAAGCTCAAGAGAAGAAGAACCTCCACAGGCTCGATCATGTCGAACTGATAGAGATGAACGCGGAGAACATGACCTTTGAGGACAACAGCTTCGACCATTCACTGGCTGCGTTCGTGATAACCGTAGCTCCCAACCCCGAGAAGGTGGTCTCGGAGATGAAACGGGTCACAAAAAAGGGCGGCAGCATACTGATTTTCAATCACTTCAGCAGCAAGAATCCCGTTTTGGCCGGTATGAACCGCTTCTTTTCCCCTCTTACCGAAAAGTGCGGATGGAGATCGGATATCACTTTGGATCTTCTTTCCAATCACTGTAACCTTCAGATCAACGAGGTATTGAAGAAGAACAGGCTTGACCCCTATTCCATTATCATCGCAACAAATAACAAGTAGAATGAAAATAATCAGAAAACAGTTTTCCTGTTCTGAAAACAAGGACAAGAATACTGAAAAGGCTTATAGAATGATGGATGTGGCCATCGAACAATCGCTACTGCGAAAGTTGAGTAAATAAATACGATGGATAAACATGCGATAGGAATCGATGTAGGCGCCGAAACAGTCAACCTGGTCGAGGTTCGCTCGCAGGACGATACCTTCGAAATCACACGGAGCGACCGTCTGATTCACCGAAAGGATCCGCACGGTGCTCTCTCCTCGCTGTTTTCGGCAGTCGAACGAACCGACACGCTCAGGATTGCCGTGACCGGACGGCTCGCCCGCGTGTTGCGGGCCGAGCAAGTACCGACAAAGGCCGCAATTTGCCGTGGCGTGCGCTTGCTTCACAAAGATCTCGATGACCTGACGGTGATATCGATCGGAGCCCACGGCTTTTGTGTACTTGAGCTATGCGGTTCGGGACAGGAATGGTTTCAGCAAAATTCGCGCTGCTCCCAGGGCACGGGCAATTTTTTAAGCCAGCTCGTTGAGCGGTTTGGTATGACCGTAGAAGATGCGTCGGCGCTTTGCGACGGCGAGCCCAACCCCGCGGCGTTGTCGGGCCGTTGCCCGGTGATCCTCAAGACCGACATGACTCACCTGGCCAACAAGGGCGAAGACCGCTCGCGCATTTTGGCGGGGCTCTATGACGCGGTATGTGAAAATGTACTCAGCCTGGTTCGTCCCCGGCTCGCTCCGCCCAATGTGGTGTTAATCGGTGGAGTGACCCGCTCGCCCCGCATCCGTCGGCAAATCGGACAATGGCTACAGCGGCACAAGATGCGCCTGGTGGATGAGCACCGCAAAGACCATGTCCTGGAGGCGATCGGTGCGGCCAGTTATGCGCTTGAGCTGAAGGAAACGTTCAACGAACCGGCTTTCAGTATTCGCTCGCTGTTGGCAACTTCCCATGATGCCAGGCTCGAACGAACCCCCGCGTTACGGCACTCGATAGCGAGTGTTCATCGTATGCCCAGGAGCCTTATTCACGCCAGGACAGATGACATTTTGCCGGTGATCCTGGGGCTTGATATCGGTTCGACCGGCTCAAAGCTTGTAGCTACAGAGGTCGATAACGGCGACCCGATTTGGCAAGCGTATGTGGACACCGAGGGTGCTCCGGTCCGGGCCGCACAAGCGCTCGTACGGCGCTGGACCGAGTCGGACTTTTCAGATATGCCGGTACGGGGTGTTGGCGTGACCGGATCGGGTCGCGAAGTGGTCGGGTCGCTGTTTCGCACCTGCTATTCGGGAAGGCGGGTATTTGTGCTCAACGAAATCGCCGCCCACGCGCGGGGCGCCGTGTCCATCGATCCAGAAGTAGATACCATCTTCGAGATTGGCGGGCAGGATGCCAAGTACATTCGCCTTGAACAGGGCCGCGTGGTCGAAGCCGCGATGAACGAGGCGTGCAGCGCGGGAACCGGTTCCTTCATAGCCGAACAGGGAAGAAAGCTCGAAAACATCGGCGTGAACCCGGTTCGCCTCGGCCAGGTGGCGTTGGAGGCCGACTATGGGATATCGCTCGGCCAGCATTGCTCGGTGTTTATGGCCGAGGTCATCGACGAAGCGATTTCCCAAGGCGAAAGTATCAACTCGATTGTCGCCGGGCTTTACGACTCGGTCATCCAAAACTACCTCAATCGCGTCAAAGGCCCGCATACCATCGGGAAATGTATCTTCTGTCAAGGGATGCCTTTTAGCTCCGATGCCTTGGCCGCGGCCGTGACACGGCAGACGGGACGGCCGGTCGTGGTGCCGCCCGACCCGGGCGCCATCGGCGCTTTGGGTATCGCACTGCTGGCCCGCGACCAGGAGGGAGAGTCGCTGCTCGAAGGCGGGGACCTGGATTGCGATGTGTTTCTCAACGCGCGCCTGCTCGCCAAAGAGACCTTTGTTTGCCCTTCAACCCAAGGCTGCGGCGGAAGTGGCAATCGGTGTAAAATCGATCGATTGTTAACCTCGGTCAATGGAGTCACCCAGCGGTTTCTCTGGGGAGGGAGCTGTTCGCTTTACGATCGCGGCATGGGTCGTAAAAAGTTGCCGGATCTATCGCCTGATATATTTGCGGCGCGCGAAGCGCTGGTGGACGTGGTCGTGGGAGAGCCGCGCGCCTGTGGCCACCTGCCGGTAGTGGCGATGACCGACGAGTTCGTGCTCAAGAGTATCGCGCCGCTGATGATCGCGTTTATCCGCAAGCTCGGCTTGGATCCACGCGTGACGCGCCGCGCTTCGGCCGCGACCTTGCGCCGGGGCATTGAAGGCGCGGTTTTGCCCTATTGTGCGCCGCTTCAGCTATACCATGGCGTCTTTTTCGAGGTGCTCGAACATACAGCCGACTACCTGCTTATTCCCATGCTCAAGTCCCTGCCGCGAGTGGCGGGCGAGGAGTATGCCGGGCTGTGCCCGATGGAGCTGGCGAGCCCGGATTTGATAGCCAATGTCCTGTCCTCGGCGAAACCGACAATCCTTCGCCCTGTGATTGAGTTCGACCAGGATGGTTACGACGGAGCGTTGTTTCGCCGCGGCATGCGGGCTCTGGCCCAACAGCTCGGCGCCGTCGAACGCTTCGAAACGGCGATG
>CAIVVZ010000386.1 GCA_903909505.1 uncultured Desulfobacteraceae bacterium | reverse complement strand
TTCAATGTATCGATAATTTCGGGTGTGAATTGAAGTTCTATTGTCATGAATCAATCATATCAGATTATGCGATAAAATAAGTCTCTAAAATGCGCAATTTGCACCAGTTTGCAGTATAACGTAGGGCTCGTCAAGGTAAACTTCTGGTCGAATGGTTCCCTCATCTTTCCTATTCGAACGTTTCCGCCTCAGGAAACGTTGTCGCGCCGCCACTACATGATCTTTTTCCTTGAGTCGTTGAGTTCGTGTTCCCTTGCCAAATGTAAACCCCCAACGGTCAAGCGCTCTACCTAACGTTCGGACACTAAATTCGTTTTCAGGTTCTAAATCTTTGAGGTGCTGGTATAACAATTCAAGGGTGACATGCCTCCCTTCTCTATTTGCAGTGCGTACATACTCTCTGGTAACTGTTTGCATTGAGTTTGGGAGTACCAGTTGCGGTCGTCCTCTATAAATTTCCTCCTGATCCTCAAAATGCACCCCACGGTTATGGTTAGCCATTACCCGTTTAACGGTCGCAATGCTGATACCCAACGCATTCACTACTCTTTGAACGCTATGAATCGTCTGCTCTTGAGGGTCATCTCTGGTACGATCAAAGTATTTCTTCAATGTGACAATTGTTTCTTTTTCAATAGTCGAGAGAGACTTGCCTTGAGTGCTCATGTTTTCCGCTCCATAAAAACGATACTTCTGGAGCAATTATACTACATGATTTTTTTATAAAGTATCAAGTCATTTGACCGGCACTATAGTCAAAGTACGAGGTGAACTGGAAGACGAAATCATGGCAAAAATTGACGACACTTTAAAAATTGTTTTCGACCTCGCATAGGACTGACACCAATTCATGTAGGGTCTTTTTTGTCCAGAAGTCCGAGAATTTCTTCGGTCAGCTCTTTATCCGTAAACTGTTTGGCGATAATGGCGTTGCTGGGACAGGAGGCTGCGCAGGTCCCGCAACCCCGGCACAGGGCCTCCCGGATTACGGCTTGGGACTCCTGAAAGGAAATGGCCCCATAAGGGCAAATGCCCAGGCAGATCCGGCAGCCCGAGCACAGATCGGGATTGATTTCCGAAACACAGGCCGGAAGTCGGATGGGCTTTCCCGGAATCAGACGGGACAGCATCAGGCCCGCGGCCGCCTGTCCCTGGCTGACGGCATCCGCCATGCTGCACGGGCCCCGGGCGCAGCCGGAAACCCAGATCCCTTCCCGCAGGGTTGATACCTGGGCCTTTACCGGATGATCGACCCCGAAAAATCCATCCGCATCCATCGGAACATCCAGGCATGCGGACAGGTGCGCCGCGCTTTCAGCTCCGGTCATGGGTGGCGCCAGAACCGCCATGTCGCAGCTTTCCTCCCGCATCCCTTGAAGGGAATCTTTCCAGCGGATTCCGATGTCATCGCCTTTTTGACGGATTTCGATGCTGTCGGGCGCGGCCATGCGGCAGCATTGAATCCGATCCTGGCCAAGGATTGTAGCCAATAAATCAGAAGCGTCTTTTCCCGACAGGCACCAGTCTGAAAAATACACCCGGATGGAAACATCGGGCAGCTTCTGTAGCGCCAGAACCGCAAATTTCAGCATATACCGGCAGCACACCGCCGAACAGTAAGTCTTTAATGCCGCGGTCCGGGAACCCGCGCAAAGAATCAAGGCAATGTGTCGGGGAACGGCGCCGTTTTTCAGAACCAGTGCTCCATCGGTGGGCCCGGTTGCACTCACCAGCCGCTCAAATTCCATGCTGGTATAGACATGGGGAATGGTTCCGTATCCGTAACGCAGTAAGGGTCTGATGTCCGAAAGGTCAAAACCGGTTGCCAGCAGAATGCCGCCAACCTGAATTTCTTCAAAATGATCGGTTTCTCCAAAGTCGATGGCCCCAAAGGGACAGACGTCCCTGCAGGCGCTGCAAGCCTTGCCGGAAAAGTGCAGACAGGCTGTTGAATCCACGCGGGCAATATGGGGCAATGCCCCGGGATAGGGAATATAAATGGCTTTTCGGGTATTCAATCCTTCATTGAAGGCATTGGGCACCTCCACCGGGCAGACCTCAACGCAGGCACCACAACCCAGGCAGGCATCGGGGGAAACAAATCCGGCCCGGCGGCGGACCCGAACCTGAAAATTTCCCAGAAACCCCCGGACGTCCTCGATCCGGCTTAAAGTCATCACGGTGATGTGATCATGATGCAGTACCGTATCCATCAGGGGATCCAGCAGGCAGGTGGCGCACTCGCCGCCGGGAAATACCGTCTCGAACCGGGCCGCCTTTCCGCCGATGCAGGGAAGGGTTTCAACCAGATAGACCCGGCGATCTTCCCGGGCAGCGGCAAGTGCCGCGCTCATTCCGGAAATGCCGGCCCCCACAACCAGAAGATCGGCGCAGCAGGGAATTTCGCTTTCA
>CAIVVZ010000385.1 GCA_903909505.1 uncultured Desulfobacteraceae bacterium | reverse complement strand
TTCCCAGAATTTATGCCATAGGTTTTATTGAAAAAAATAACTTCAGCAATTTCAAACTTTGATGGGTGAAGACCGTTTTTGAGTTAGCTTCCTGCAACCTGTGATTTTTCATAAAGTATGCCACGGATTCAGGTGATATAGAGGGGTAAAAAAATGCGGTACGGAGAGACAGGTTATAATTTAGAAATAGATTTAACCCGGGGAAAGATCGAGCGGGTGGAAACCGACCCAAGAGATACCGAGCTTTATCTTGGAGGTCTCGGTACGAACGCCAAGATATTGTGGGATAGGGTTCCCCCTGAAGCTGATCCTTTTTCTCCCGATAATATCCTTATATTCAGCACCGGTCTTTTATGTTGCACACCTGCTCCCGGTGCGAATCGTACCATTGTTGCCACCTATTCTCCTCAAACTTTGTTTATGGCATATTCAATGATGGGCGGGGTTTTTGCACCGGAATTGAAGTTTGCCGGTTATGACAAAGTCATCTTTCGCGGCAAGTCCCCCAGCCTGGTGTATATATGGATTCACAATGACAAAGTGGAAATACGTGATGCCTCTCATTTGAAGGGTAAAGGCGCTGTTGAAACTCAGGAGCTTATCCGAAAGGAGTTGAAGGAGCCGGATGCCCAGGTGGCTGCTATCGGCCTGGCCGGTGAAAACCGGGTTTTTATGGCTTCCATCGAGCAGGGCAGGTCCAGTGCCAGCCGACTTGGCGTAGGCGCTGTTATGGGAGACAAAGGAATAAAGGCGATAGCTGTTCGGGGGACAAAGGACATCAATATTGCCCGACCGGCCGAATTTGTAAAGCTTTGCGACGAAGCGATGGCATACATAAAAGCTCGGGAAGACAAGCCGGTTCCCGGGGTCATGCCCATTCTGGCGGGTCTTGGATCGCCGCAAGAGATGAAACACGTTGATGAGAAGTGGCACACCGAAAATTTCATGTGGGGAAATGCCCGCGTTCGCAGAAAAGGCTTCTGGACCCAGGAAATCGAAGAGAAGTGGACAGAGACTCAGTTAAGTGCGCGGAAGCGGTTGATCAGTTGCTATAACTGTCCGATGAAATGCGGGGCAACGATTTCCCTTCCGGGAATGCCAACCTACATGATGAAATGCTTCTCGAAACTTACCTATACAATGGCGGCTTATGTAGATTCCCTGGATTTTGGTTTTAGAATCGCTCAACGTGCCACGGAGTACGGCGTGGACGCATTCTCAACGCCGCAAACCATGGCCTTCGCCTTTGAGCTTAAAGAAGCCGGTATTTTGACTGACGCGGATTTTGACGGATGCCCGTCCGATAACGAGGGGAAATTTTACTGGCTCCTCGACAGAATCGTCCGGCGGGAAGGGATCGGAGATGTTCTGGCCGACGGCACTTATTGGGCGGCCCAAAAGATCGGCAAAGGCGCTGAAGCATATGCGCATAATAACATCAAGAAACATGAGCAGTTGCCTCTCAAGCTATCCATGTTGAATCCCATTTATTTCCTTATGTATTGTACCGGCGAGAAGATGAACATCACCCAGATTGAAGGGCAGTTCCCTCAGTCGCCTTTTCCCACGATGGAGGAGAGATTGGACTTTGTAAAGGATTGGATCCAGGTTCCGGATGAAAAGTTTAAGCAGTATTTGCTGGACTGGGAGCTTCGCGGAGAACGCTCCAATCCCTATTACCCGACTCCCGAAATAGCTACCGATATCGTTGACTGGCAAGAGATGATGCACTTTATCGATGACTCCCTCGGGATGTGCGCCGGCTTGTCGTCTTTTCCCCTGAAGCCGCCTTATCATATCCACAATTACCCGCATTTAATCTCGGCTGCGACCGGGATCGATATGGATGAAGAAAAACTTAAGGCCATCTACAGGAGGAACCGAAATCTGGTGAGAGCCATCAATGTCAGAAGAGGCTTGAGGAGAGCCGATGAGAAGCCGCCGGAAGACCATTGGAAAAAAAGATTTCCCGAGCTTGAAGAAAAGCTCTTGGACACGTATTACCAATTCAAGGGATGGAATAATGATGGTATTCCAACCACAGAGACCCTGCGGGAATTAGGTCTGGGTTACGTTGCCGAAGACTTCCTGCAAAGGAGTATTCTGACAGACGAAGAAGCTGCTTCCGCCAAAGAGGCTTCAGCGCAAACAGGAAAGAAATAAAGTGACCAGGGGTAACCGTCATGGGTGAGAAAAAAAAGAAAATAGTTAAAACAATAAAAATCGATATAGATAAATGCAATGGTTGCCGGGCATGCGAGATGATCTGCTCCGCCTTTCACGCTAGCCCGAAATACAGCAGCAATAATCCGGCAAGGTCTCGTATCCGGATGATTCGCGAACCCATCAGAGACATCTATGTCCCGGTGTACGCGGGTGAGAATGCCAAAGCCGAATGCATGGGCAGAGACAAATATGTGATTGGCGAAAAGGAATATGACGAGTGTGTTTTCTGCAGGGCTTCCTGCCCATCCAGGGATCTATTCAAGGAACCCGATTCAGGCCTCCCTCTCAAATGCGATATGTGTGAAGGTGAAGAAGAGCCTTTGTGTGTTAAGTGGTGCATAACTGATGCCCTGACATGCGAAGAAAGGGAAGAGGAAGTGGAAGAAGTGAAGATGGGGGACGTGGGGACAGGACTGAAATCTTTGATAGATAAATATGGATTCGAGAAGATAGCGGATACCATTTCCCGAATGTCAAAAAAAGGCTAAACATATGTTAAAAAACCTATTTGACAGGCCACAAAGCTTTAAAAAAAAATGTATTGTCGATAATAAAAAGACAACGGTATCCTTTGAAGAAGCGCAAAAAATCATTTTAAATTCCATCATTCCTTTGAGCTCTGAAAACATTTCCATCATGGAAGCATCCAATCGTGTTTTATATGAGGACATTGTATCGGATGTCATGATACCCCACGTGGATGATTCCGCAATGGACGGTTATGCAATCATCGCGGAGGACACGCATGGGGCATCAATAAAAAATCCAATAAAATTTCAAATTATCGGAGAAATACAGGCAGGCGGTTCCATTGTCGGTAAAAAAGTCTCAAAAGGAACAGCAATAAGAATAATGACCGGTGCTCCGATACCGGAAGGGGCGGATTCGGTGGTTCGGTTTGAAGATACGGAAGAAAAAGCCGGTTATGTAAAAATATTTAGCGAAACGGCTCGATACAATAATTACAGATCCGCGGGAGAGAATATCAAAATAGGAGACAAGGTGCTGCAAAAAGGAGATCGATTGAGATCCGCGGATGTAGGTATCCTTGTGTCGCTGAATTACAATACGGTAAAAGTATATAAACAGCCGACGGTTTCAATTATTTCTACAGGCGATGAAATAGCCGACATCGGCGAAGAAATTCAAATGGGTCGGATTAGAAACGTCAATGCGTATACTTTATACTCGGAAGTCAGAAAATATAACGGCATTCCTGAATACTTCGGCATTGCTAAAGACTCAATGATAGATATGAAGGAAGTGTTTTTAAAAGCCTTAAAATCCGATGTCGTCATATCCACAGGCGGCGTATCAACGGGAAAATACGATTTTGTTAAAGAAATTTATTCGGATCTGAACATTGACATGCAATTTGAACGGGTCAACGTCAAACCCGGCAGCCCCTGCGCATTTGGGAAAAAAGATAATAAACTGATTTTTGGCTTGCCGGGAAATCCCGTTCCGACGCTTACGTCATTCATTCAATTTGTAAGACCTGCGCTGCTTGGATTAATGGGTGCAAAAAGGATAAAAAAACCAATTGTTAACGCATTTCTTGAAGAGGATATCAATTCAGCCGAAGTTCATCATCTGTTGAGGGGATATTTTACGATTAAAAATAATGAATTCCATGTTTCAACAACAGGCAATCAAAAGCCATCCATGCTTCGTTCAATGAGCGCCGCGAACTGTCTGATAATCGTTCCGGAAAACGTAACAAGCGTTAAGGCCGGAGAAAAAGTTGCGGTTCAGTTAATCGATCATGATGAGATATAGCCAATTCGGTTCATCCGTCAAATACCCCTCGTTTCATGTAGCACCGCGATATTCAACTTAAAAACCTCAATTTCCGAATTTGGGATATGTCTTGAGAAAAGGCCCATCGCCAATTATTGACATTATCTTCTCAAAACGGTAGATGTTTAAGATCGTCACGAGAACAGGTGTCATCTCAGGAAAAGACGGATCAGAAAAGTTTGATGCGGAACCGAGGCACAGATGAATACATATGAGCAGGCACGCTTGCATATCCCCGAGAAAGTCGAGCATCTTATGGAGGATCGGCGGATCCTGAGGGAGGATATGCAACAGACGATCTGCCATGCCGAGACCACCGGGGAGAAGTTCATCAACCCTTCCACCGGCCGGTCCCTCGCATTTATGCGGCCGGGAAGGGTTACCTACTGGGTGGAATACAGTCGGGTCGGTGAAGAGTATCACATTCATAGCGCCTATTCCCACAGGATGGAGATGAAGAGAGGAAGTGGGGTATGACGGAATGGGCTGAGCCCGGCATTGACATCGGATGGATTTGCAATCGGTGCAAGGTGCCCCTGGAGGTCCAAAAGGTCAGGCTCCAGTATTCCAGGGTTATCTTCGCCCTCGATCTTCCCGTGTGCCCCCGGTGCGAGATGGTACTCA
>CAIVVZ010000384.1 GCA_903909505.1 uncultured Desulfobacteraceae bacterium | reverse complement strand
GATCAGACTGATCAGCGGCCCGCCGAACACCCTGAACCAAATGATGATCGACGGCAGCCTGGATATCAGTCCGGTCTCATCGGCGGCTTATGCCAGAAACGCGCGTGAGTGGCTGATCCTGCCGGATCTGGCCATTGCCTGCCACAAGCGTGTCCTCAGCGTCCTTCTCGTGAGCCGTTACAGCCTGGAAGCATTGACCGGCAAACGCATTCTGATTACGGATGAATCCTCCAGCGCCAGGGACCTGTGCAGGCTGATCTTCAGCCTTAAAGGCGTCCAGCCGGAGTTTGTCGTGGGCAAGATCAAGAGCCCGTCGCAGTTGCCAAAAGGGATCGATGCGGCGCTGGTTATCGGGGATTCGGCCCTGTCACAGCCGTGGGCACGGGTTTTTCCGATTATCTATGATCTGGGAACCCTGTGGTGGAATATGACTGGCCTTCCCTTCGTGTTTGCCATCTGGGCTGTCCGGAAAGATTTTGCCCGCAAATACCCGGAAAGGGTGGAGACTGTCCTGGCCCTGCTGAAAACATCCCGCAAGTTCGGCAATGAAAACATGAAACAAATTGTCGGTAAAGCTTGCACCAAACTGGGAATTGACGTTTCAACTGCCCGGTTATACTACGAATCTCTGGTATACGAGCTGGCCGATCGCGAAAAAGAAGGCCTTGAGCTGTTCTATAAAGGCCTGTATCAGGCAGGAATCACGAATCATACGGCGCCCCTTTTCTTTTTCGGGAACGCTACCCCCAAAACGGCGAGGCAAGCCCCGCTTGCTTACGCCGATCTCCCAGCCCGAAGCCTCAGCCCGAAGCTTCAGACTGGAAACAACGGGCTGCTATCCGGCGGTATGAGACCGCTGTCTTGTGCCATGGAAAAGAGCGTTTCAACCGCGCGAACGCCTTCTGTCCCGATATCCAGAGAGAATTCGTTCACATAAAGGTCAATATGCTGTTGAATGACGGCAGGCGCCATTTCCTGGGCATGCTCTCTGACATAAGGCACTGTCTGATCCGGATGGGCAAAAGCAAAAGCGATGCTATCCGAAATCGCCTTCTCCACCTTTTTAACCCCATTCAAATCCAGGTTTTTGGCGGCGGCAATACATCCCAGCGGAACCCGAAGCCCGGTCCGGTGCTCCCACCACAACCCCAGATCCAGAATGCTGACCAGTCCATATTCCGGATAGGTAAACCTGCCTTCATGAATAATTACGCCATAATCAAAATTTCCGTTTGACACCTCCGGCATGATCCGGTCAAATGTCATGGGGAAAGCCTTGGGCGGTTTGCCCAGATAGAGACCCGTCAGCAAACAGGCGGTGGTGTCCATTCCCGGAACCGCTATGGCGGAATCAGATAACGACGCGATACCGCATCCGGGCCTTGCCACAATCAGCGGCCCGCAGCCGCGGCCAAGAGCTGCCCCGCTTTTCAGAAGCCAGTAGGTTGATCTCAGATTTCCCATGGCTGCAAAGGAGAGCTTTGTAATATCATAAATGCGGTTTCGAGCAGCCTGATTCAGGGTTTCCACGTCCGCAAGGGATATTTGAAAGGACAGGTCCGGACACATCACATGGCCCTTGGCCAGCCCATAGAAACCGAAGGTATCATTGGGGCAGGTGGAATAGGCCAGAGATAACTGGGTGGTCATGTTGCTCCTTGATGAAATATTCAATGATATCCGCCACCGCCTGCCCTGCCCGCCGGCAAGCAAGAGGAAGATCCCATTGGGACAAATCCCTTTTGCCCACCATGTTGCTGGCACAGCGGATTTCCAGAAACGGCAATTGATAATAATGGGATAAGAAGGCCACTCCCGCGCCTTCCATGGACTCCATGCAGGGTGAAAATGACTTGAACAGCAAAGCCGCCCGTTCCTCCGAGCCCGTAACCGTCGATCCGGTAATAAACGGTCCCTTGAATACCCCGATTCCTTTCGGACCGAAAACAGCCTTCAACCTCAGAAACGCCGTCTCGACCAGATTCAAATCCAGAGGATAATTTTGCTTAAGCGCCTTGCCCTCTGATTCAAGAACGGGAAAGGGCAATTCCAGAAGGGGCGCGTTATGCTTTCCGGTTTCAATGCCGAGGTGGACATCCACCTCGGCTGTGGCTACGGCAATATCCCCGTTGGCCATGCCAAGCTGCCGGAACCCGCCGCCGCAACCTGCCTGAAGCATCAGAAGCGGTCTGGCATTTTCCACACAGGCGGTGATGGCCTGAACCGTATTGACAATTCCCGGACCGGTTACGACCATCCTTAGCGGCATTCCGCTCATCCGACCACATCGAACAGATCGTCCGCCGATCATTCGAGCGGATGGATGTGCGATTCGATCCAGAACCCCCTGTATCTCAGGTGCCACCGCCGCAAGAACCAGAATGTAATCTCCCGCCATTCAGACCTTTTCAACCCCTTTTTGAATCATTTGCACCAGATCTTTAATCCACCCCTGAATGCTGGCCATATCCCCGTCAAAAAGCCCGAGCCCGGCATCCATATAAGGAACCGCCTGGGCCTGGAGGAACCGGTCCATGACGGCGTCTATCATGAAGGCAGCCCTGTTCAGATCAACGTGATCCGCAAGCTCTCCCCTTTCCCTTGCCTCTTCAAGCAGGGAGCGAATATACTCAAGGCTGTACTGACGAAGCGCCAGCAGCATATCATTGCGGAAAGGGATGGTGTCGTCCGTCAAGAGCTGAAGGTAAAGCCTGTAGAGCAGCGGATGCTTTCGAATGAACCATGCACCCGCCAGGAGAGTATCATGGAGATGCGAAGACAGCTCTTTTCGACGCGCATTGTCCCGCACATTCCGCAGATTGTCCTTGACCCTTTCAAGGGCGCGCGAGAATACAAACCGAAACAGCCCGTCCTTGGTTCCAAAATACTGAAACAAGGAGCCCTTGGCAATACCCAGGCGGCCCACGATGCTGTTGATGCTGGCGCCGGCATACCCCTTTTGGCTGAATTCTTCCGAGGCAACAGTCAGAATGCGCTCTTTCTTTTCTTCCGGTAGGTTATGAAACCGTTCTGCCGCAATCAAAGGCATATCCCTTTTGACGATCGAGAATCAGACGACTGTCTGAAATAAAAAAACCCGCTCTCCATCACAGTAAAAAACTGCAAACAGATGCGGGTTATCAATTTCAAGTGGAGCCGAAGGGGAGATTGCTCTGTTGCATATAACTATCTTAATTCATTGATATGGAGTGGGCGATGGTTGTGGGCAATTGACCGCGATACGCAACCTATCCGCAACCATTTTCCACTTAATTCCTTACCCCCAGAAAGCAGCCGAATTTTGACAAAGATCCGGTTCTGTCAACCCATCTGGCCCAAGCCGAAGCTAACCAGACCTGTCCTACATGCGTTTTAGCATACCACCCACTCAATAAACATTCAATATGAATCATTTCTCCCCCCAGTGGAAAAGCAGATGAAATTGTCAAAGTTTTACAATCTTCACCACACCTTCAACTGATGAACGTCCCAAAACTGAAGCGATGAACATTATCAATGCCACTAAAAAATTATCGTGCCCGCCAGCGTCAATCATTACAACAGCGAAAGCGTGCGTTCTGGGGTACCTGTTACATGTAATTACAGTCTGCCCGAAAAAGTGTCGCAAAACGGATAAAAGTGTAATTTATTAATGGTTACAGTATAATAGAAATGACACTTTGAAGGCCATTTTGCGTGGCATCCAATCCAGTATCTGTCGCAGATAATTGCCTAAAATACACCTGTAATGACATCGAAAAGCCTGACATAGAAGAAATTATTAAAGAAATTAACTAAAAATGCCGATCCATTAGAAATGGAATATTGCCCTTTACTAAATCAAAAATTGGGATTGATTATGAGAAAATCTATATTAACAAGTGCATTTTCAGTTAAGGGCAAATGATGGAAAAAGGCTTTGTTTATATCATCTTGACAGTCCAAAGTTTTGCCGAGCTATGTGGCCAATGGCAATATATCATCATAAGGTTGTCGGCTCTTTGACATAATTATTCGATAAATCGCGTCAGTTCTGAAAGTGCGAAAATTATGGTAGTACTCCTGCTGGATGACGGACTTGACCACTTCCTCCGAGGGTACAGTCGAACTGACGGTGCGCATCCAGCCCATGTACCGACACCAGATCGTTTCGTGAAAGTTCAGGGCCAGCATTTGAAGGATGCCCGTGGCGATACAGCCGAAGTTGACGAAAGCCTCGATGGCATTGGTAACGTCAGCGATCAAGTTCTGGCTGCGTTCATTGATCACACCGGACAGATCACTTTGCGTGGCTTTTCCGATACGGGGCCAGTCGTGGGTCCAGAACCGGTAGAAAAAAGTGCCCATCAAGTGTTTGAGCACCTTGAAGCCAACCTCGATCTTGAACCGGTAGCTGTAGGCAAGGATCATATCCCGGGCAGAAAGGGTCAAATCCGAGCCGATCAGAATGAATCGATTGGGGCCGTCTGTAACCAGTACAAAGCGTACTTTATCCGCCACCGGTTTCCAGAACAGGTCCAGACACAGAAAGCCGACTTGTTTCATCTGCCCATAAAGCTCGATTGGGGTCTGTTCAAAGAACTGGCTTTGGCTGTCGAACAGTTCGATGAGCTTGAGCTTTTGACCATAGGTTCGCGGCCTTCCTCGGCCGCTGGTTTTCGGCGGTGCGTCGGTGAAGGCCACCACGTTGCTTTTTGCCCGTGTCACGATATGCGCCAAGGGCCGGCCAGCGTCATCATGCACCTGTTTAAGGATTGCAAACACCGGCCCTGCGGCAAAATAGGCGTCGAGCACCAGCAGGCATCTTTTTCCCAGCGCCGATATCACAGCGGCGGCCATGGCGGCCATCAGGCTTGTCACGCTGACCTTGGGCTGTGCATCGATTGTAGGTTGTGGCTTTTGCTGGAATGTCCGGATCGTTTCCACCCCTTCATGGAGCTCTGCAAAAAGGGGAATGCAAAACAGTTTTTTTTACCCATCCGGAAAGGATTCCGATCACGCCCCAATGGTGCCCATAGATGTATGGAGCTTTTCCCGAGTTGTCCGATTCCTGGTGCAGCCGTTTGACCCCGGGCATCTTTTCGGCCTCCTTGCTGATTTTGATGCCGTCGGCAGCGATCATCAGGCGACCATCGATTCGGGTGAGCGGGCAGTGCTCCAGCACGATTTGCCACCATCGGTGCATAATCACAGGCAAGCGCCAGGACTTGGCCCTGAAATGGGAAACAAGGGCGGTATACAGTTCCGGCCTGATGCCCAGCCAGCGCACAAAAGAACTCACACCGCAGTGGTCCAGCCTTACGATAAAGCCAAAGACCACAACAACAAACCAGTTGAATGCGGCCTTGCGCGAAAAACAAGGCCTGAAATTGGCCAGGATGCGACTGATGTGGCTGATCATGGCCCCTCCTTTGCCAAGGCGAAGGTGTTGGGGGCCGTGCGGATGAACCCCTGGCCTGCGTTGGCCTTTTTGAGCAGTGCCGAGACGATGGAGTCGCGGTTGAGTTCGACGCCATGGTCTTGTTTGACCAGCCGGATGATTTCCGATACGTGTAAGGGTTGCCCAGCGGACTGGAGTACGTACTGAACGATATCGATATTAGACGTACGTTTTTTGATTTCTTTGATTCCGGGCTTCTGGAACTGCTCGATGATTTTGATAGTAGCCTGTGCAACTTCCTTTTTAAACATGAGATATTTGTCAAGCTGGTCCATAAGGTATCCTCCTTTCTTAAAGGTTTTGGGAGGAGGATACTATCCATTGTGAGGTATGTCAAGCTATTTTAACGTACGTTTATATATTTTCCAAATTATTGTTATAATGTGACTTAAATGTATTACGCGTAGATATTCAGGTACGTATCAGCCTAATGGACGTTTATGCAAGGCACTAACGAGAACTTTGGACTCGCAAGTTAGGATGTAGGCATTTATTGTATTGATGCTTGTGCTTGAAAAATCTTGCATCCTCTGGGCTGCAAGGTAGTCCATGAAATAGCCGGATTGTTTGATATGTGTTCAACGGTGGATTTTGAATAATCCTTTGTTACGACACAGTAATGATTAAACTGTCTGCTTGTTTCAATGAAATATGGATCAGTCAACAGTTCCCGGTGTTTCAGGTATCTCCGTAAGATAGCATGGTGGAGCTGAAAATCGCCAACAATGCGTATGACACGGAGTTCTTGCGTTTGGGCCTGGTTCAGTGTCTGCGAGAAATCATCTTGCGGGATACCGAAGTATTCATGTACGAAATCAATGCCAAGCTGTTCAGAATAGTTAATCTGTATTTTCCTGTCGGCAAAGTCTTCAAGCTTCCGCCAGCGATTACGATAAAGGGTCATGCTGCCTTTAGTGTAGCCAATAGTTCCTGTTCTAAATCCTGGAGCAGTTTGTGAAGCGTCTGTGATTGCATAAGCACTACCTCCTGATAGATGTTGGAGAAAAATCCCAAATCCATCATCGGAGACTATGCAAAGCAATTCAACTGAGAATAGCAAAATAACAACGCCTTATGCATTCATTCCTCTTTGCATAGTAACTTGCTTTGCATAGGGCGGGTTATGCAAAGCTTTGCATAACGACCCCTGAGGTGTACTGCGTCCGGTGTCCCGGTTGTGTGTCGTCCGTTTCCGGTGACCGCGTCCATCGTCTTCCTCAACCGGTGCAATCAGCCATTGCTTGATGAGGTGAAGAACGTGCCTATCAACAATCCTGCGGGCTACACGCTTCATCAGCTCAGCCTGCGGAATGCTGTCAAAATAGCCTGACAGATCCGCATCGATAATGTGCTGGTGTCCGGTATTAAGCAGTCGATGAATCGCTCGTACCGCATCATGCGCCCCGCGATCTGCCCGGTAGGCATATTGCTCCGGTTGCAGGTCGGCTTCAAAAATGGGTTCCAGCACGATCATAAGCGCCGTTTGTACCACACGGTCGGTGATCGTCGGTATTCCCAGGGGACGCAGTTTACCGTTTGGCTTGGGAATCCAGACCCGCTTGACCGCTTCCGGTCGGTAGTCTTTCTTCTTCAGCCGTTCCGCCAATTCCCCGATCCAAAGATCCTCTCCATACGCTTCGATGTCTTCAAAACGCACTCCAT
>CAIVVZ010000383.1 GCA_903909505.1 uncultured Desulfobacteraceae bacterium | reverse complement strand
GTCGGCCTGATTCGCGTTCGAAATCCAGGTTTTGGAACCGTTTACCAGCCAGTGGTCGCCCTTGTCTTCGGCGATGGTTTTCATGGACATGATATCCGAACCCGCATCCGGTTCGGTAATGGCAAAACCGCCCAGGTATTCACCACTGCAGAGTTTGGGCACATATTTTTGCTTGATGGCTTCGGTTCCGTAGCAGTAGATGGGATAGGCGCACCCCAGTCCCAGCAGGTTGTACTGTACCCGGAGCGAACTGGACGCCCGTGCGATTTCTTCGGTGATGATGACCGCTGCCATCCATCCCATGTTTTCACCGCCATATTCTTCCGGAATAACAGCCCCGAAAAAACCCAGATCTCCCATGGGCTGGATGACTTCCTTGACCGGCAGGTAATTCTCAGCATCCCACTGATCGGCAAACGGCGCTATTTTTTTGGCTGCAAACTCCCGAACCGCTTTTCGCAGCATTTCATGTTCCTTGGAAAGTCCAAAATTCATTTCTTAAATCTCCTCAATAACCTGTATTTATATACTATATACTATTCTTTACGAACGATTACCCCTCTGGGCAACTTGCTGTCCGTGGCGCGTGTGTAAGGAAGCAGTCCGGCATCTTTTGCCTCTTTTTCCAGCGCCTCCCGGTTTCTGGGATGCGCGATGGAAATCAATGCCCTGGCCCGTTGTCCAATCGTCAGGCCCCGCAGGCGGGCGATTCCCCATTCCGTGGCCACATGATCCACCATGGATCTGGGAACCGTGACATTGGCGCCCATGGGAAGCATGGGGACGATTTTGGATATTCCTTTGTGCTCCGAGTAAAGGGCGATCACGCTGACCCCGTTTCCGTCATGGGACAACATGGTTCCCATGACAAAGTCGAGTTGTCCGCCGGTGCCGCTGATCTGAACCGGCCTGTCGCCGCCGATCTGCTCGGAGGCGATCTGCCCGGTCAGATCCACCTGGGCCGCGCTGTTCAGAGAAAACATGTTCGGCTGGCCGGCAATGACCAGGGGGCTATTGGTGTAGCTGACCGGATATGTGGCAAAGGCGGGATTGCGATCAGCAAAATCGTACAATTTCCGGCTTCCCAAACAAAAGGCGAAGACGGATTTGAATCTGTCCATCTTTTTTTCACTGTTGGTGACCACGCCGGCTTCGATCAGATCCAGCATCTTTTCGGTCAGCATCTCGGTGTGAAAGCCGCAGTTTTTGAATCCGCCGTCTTTCAGCAGGTCCAGAACCGAATTGGGAAGTCCGCCGATGCCGATCTGCAGCGTCGATCCGTTTTTGATCAGGTTTGCCCCAAGGATGTTCTCGGCGATCATTTTATCCTGCGGTGCGGCTTTGGCCATCGGCAGGCAAAAGGTTTCAAATTCTTCGTCTTCGACAACATGGGCCACCCGCGAGATGTGAATGGTCTCTTCGTGACCACCGAAAATCGTCGGCATGTCCTTCCGGACAATGACAACGATTTTATCCGCCACATCCGCGATGGCCATGGTTTCACCAACGGTCAGACCGAAATTGAAATATCCGGCCGAATCCATCGGCGCGGTTACCAGAAAGAAGATATCAAATTTCAGACTGCTTCGGATAAACGCGGGCACATTGTGCCAGGTACTGGGAATATAGACGCCGATCCCGCGTTTTTTGGACTGTTCCCGGGTAAACCCCAGAACAAATCCGCTGTGCCATTTAAATACCTCGCCTTCGGGGTCGGCGTCGAAAATCTGGTAACGGGCCGTATCGATGTAGGAACGTATGGTGACGTTCTCCAGTTCGGCTTTTCTTCTGGCCAGGTACTTGTCGATCACGGTCGCCACATTCGCGGCACCGCCGAAATGAATGCTGTCTCCGGATTTTACCAATCCAGCGGCCTGTTCCGCCGAGATCAGCCTGTCGCTGTATTCCTTTTCAAATCGATTTCCCATAAGTTTTTCTCCGGATGTCTATCAATTCATGTTTTCCCATATCATCGAATATCCCTGGCCCCGACCCACACACATGGTGGTCAGGCCATAACGGGCCTTGGGGTTTTCCTTGAACAGCCCGGCCATGAAGGCAATCAGGCGGGGTCCCGATGATGCCAGCGGATGCCCGTAAGCAATGGCGCCGCCCCAGATATTGACCCTAGGATCATCGGCTTTCAGCCCCAGCCGGTCCAGATCATAAAGGGCCTGAACGGCAAATGCCTCGTTGACCTCGATGATGTCGATATCCTTCATGCTCAAACCGGCTTTTGCAAGTGCTTTCAGGGTAGCCGGAACCGGGGCCGTGCCCATGATTCTCGGATCCACACCGGCAATTCCGGTGGACACCCATCGCATGCTCGGTGCAATTCCCAGGGCTTTGGCTTTTGACGCGCTCATCAAAAGTACCGCTGCAGCCCCGTCGTTCAAGCCTGAAGCATTTCCGGCAGATACCCGGCCGCCCTGTTCCCGGAAAGGGGTTTTCAGCCCGGCAAGGGTTTCGATTGTGGTTTCCGGACGCGGATGCTGATCCTTGTCCGCGGTCAACCGGGTTCCGTCCGCCATCTCCACATCGATGGGAATGATCATGTTCTTCATTTTGCCGGACTGGATGGCCAAACTTGCTTTTTTCTGACAGGCCGCGGCGTACGCGTCGGCCATTTCCTTGGTAAACTCGGGGAACCGGTCATGAATATTCTCAGCGGTCATGCCCATGTTAAATGCCGAAGCATCTCCCATCACTTCTTCGAATCGGGGATGATTGTCCCGCATGAACCCCATGGGCAGATGTCCCATGTGCTCTACCCCGCCTGCGATCAGACAATCGGCCATACCGCTGGCGATATAGGAAACGCCGAAACCCGTGGCGGTCAGCCCGCCCGCGCACATACGATCCACCGAGCATCCGGGAATTTCCCATCCCCAGTCCGCCAGCATCGAGATCATCCTGCCGATAGTGCCCCCCTGCTCTTTGATCTGGTTCGTTGCTCCCCAGATCACATCTTCGATATCAGCGGGTTTGACCTTGGGATTTCTTGCCATCAGGGCCTTCAGCACGGCAACAGACAGATCCTCGGCCCGTGTGTTCCAGAAAATTCCTTTTTCACCGGCGCGCCCAAAAGCCGTTCGTACGGCATCGATTACCACAACGTCATGAATATTCTTGTTCACGTTCTATCCTCCGATTTTTTGTTCAAGTATGGCGGCAATGCCCAGCCCCCCGCCCCCACAGATACATTCCAGTCCATATCGGACACCGCGCCGTCTCATTTCATGCAGCAGGGTGACCAGAACCCGGGTTCCGGTGCAGGCAATGGGATGACCCAGAGATATGCCGGAACCGTTAACATTGACCCTTGGGTAATCCTTGGGGCCGACGCCCATTTCATTCAGATCCGCCAGAACCTGGGCTGCAAAGGCTTCCTGAATCTC
>CAIVVZ010000382.1 GCA_903909505.1 uncultured Desulfobacteraceae bacterium | reverse complement strand
CTCTGTGGGAATCAGGAGCCATTGGCGTCGCTTTCCGCCACCTGCCATCCCCCTCCGAGCGATTTGATCAGGGCCGCAACCGATACCAGTTGCTGACCCCGAAGACGGACGATAGAGCGTTCAATTCCCAGAGCCGCATTCTGCGCGGTCGCCACCTCCAAATAAGTCGCAAGGCCGGATCGATACCGGTTGTCGGCGATTTCCAGTTGCCGATGTACGGATTGCTGGGTGTCCAGTACCTTCCCATATTCATCGGTCAGAAGATGCTCGGCCGCAAGATTGTTTTCCACTTCCGCAAAAGCGTTAAGTACCGTTTGACGGTACTTGGCGACGGTTTCATCATAAACGGCTTTTGTCCGGAGAAGGTCGGCATCCAGTTGCCCGCCCTGGAACAGCGGCAACGTCAGGGTCGGGCCGACGGCCCAGAAATTACTGGGCCAGTCAAAGAGCATGTCCAGCCCCCCGCTTTGAAAACCGGCCAGTCCGCTCAATTTGACGGTTGGAAAAAACGCGGCGGTCGCAACGCCGATATTGGCGTTTGCGGCGGCCATGCGGCGCTCGGCGGCGGCGATATCCGGCCGGCGTTCAAGCAGCTCCGACGGCAGCCCGGCGGGAATGACCAGGGGCGAAAGGTTGAGCGGTCGATCTGAAATATGAAACAGGGAAGCGGTCTTACCGGTCAACACCGCCAGGGCATTTTGATACCTGGCCCGCTGGATGGCGATATCAGGAACCTGGGCTTCCGCGGTTTTCAACACGGTCTCGGCCTGCGCCACATCCAGGTCGGAAACCATGCCGCCGGCCCGCCGGTTTCGCACCAGCTCCAGCGATTTGCGATACACCGCAATGCTGGAAAGCAGCAATGCCTTGTCGGCATCCAGGATGCGCAAGGAGATAAAATCGGCCGCCACTTCGGCCTGCATGGAAAGTTTGATGGATTCTACATCGTCCGCGCTGGCTTCGGCCTGGGCCGTGGCCGCTTCAACCGAACGCTTGACCCGCCCCCAGAGATCGATCTCGTAGCTGAAATCAAACGGTACGGTAAGTGTGTCATAGGTCTGATCGGGTTTGCCGCCGACCGGACGGTGTTTGGAATCCCGCTGATCCACCGGTTGGACGGAAAATCCCAGGCGCGGATAAAGCGCGGATTCCGCGACATTGGCGCTGGCCCTGGCCTGTGCGAATCGGGAGACGGCCGCCTTCAAATCCTGATTGGCGGACATGGCGTCGGCTTCCAGTTGGTTGAGTTCTGCTTCACCGAAAATTTCCCACCAGTTGCCACGGGGGAAATCCGCCAGGGGGGTGGCGACTTTCCAGTCATTTCCGGGGCCCACATAGGCCTCCGGAATGATCGTGGCCTCGGGGCGCTGATAATCGGGGCCGACCGCGCAGCCGGAAAACAGCATCAGCATCAGGGCCGGAACAAGGCTCATTGTCATCTTCCAGAAATGATCAAAATAACGGGATATGATCATGGTTTTTTCTCCGTCTGGGGTGCTTCAAATACGGTGACCATCATCCCATTTGCCAGTGAATCGGAGGGATTGACGATGACGCGATCCTGTGGAGTAACTCCGGTGATGATCTCGATGGTCTGCCCAAAATCACGTCCGATGGCAACGCTTCGCAAACTGACCTTGCCGTCTGATTCCACGATGCCGACCCGCGGACCTTCAGGCCGGAACAGCACCGTGTTCGCCGGAAGCGTCAGGGAAGCCTTCATCTTTACATCAATGAAGCGCATCTTGGCATAGCTGCCCGCCAGAATTTCCCCTTTCGGGTTGTCCGTTTCCAACTCCACCGGCAGCGTTCTGGAGTCCGCCGTGATAGCCCCTGCGGTGCGGATCACTTTTGCCGTAAATTTACGGCCGGGCAGACCCGGCAGCGTCATCTCCGCGGACAGGCCGATGGCAATACTTCGGGCCATCTCTTGCGGAACCTGCACAAAGACGCGAAGCTTTTTGATTTGCGCCAGATGAAAGAGTTCCCGGTTGCCGGCGGCGACGATCAGATCTCCGGAATCAATATTGCGGACCGTGATAATGCCGGAAAACGGGGCAGTCACACTGGAAAACGCCTGGATTTTTTCCAGCCGGCGCACCTCGGATCGGGCCGAATTGGCAATCGCGGTCTTCAGCTTGAGGTCGGCTTGTTTTTCAGCGGCATCCTGTTCGCTGACACTGGCGGTTTGTAGCAGTTCCGCCCAGCGGGCTGCAGTTATTTTGGAGATTCCCAGAGAGGCTTCGGCCTGATCGAGTTGGCCGCGAGCCCGTTCCAGTTCCTGAAGCTGCTCGGGGGTATCGATCGTGGCAAGCAACTGACCAGCCTCCACGGAATCGCCGATGTCCACATATCGCTGTTTGAGATAACCGCTGATGCGGGCATAAATCGGCGCCTCCACCCAGGGTTTGATTTCCGCCGGCAGCTCCGAATGTATCATGTTCTGGCCGGGTTTGGGAGAGATCACCGTGACAGTGGGAATTGAAAGCTCCCGTGTTTCGGCGTTCAACTCGGTTTGCTGGCGCCATCTGGGGATCAGTCCCGCGATCACGCCCGTGACGATCAATACGACCGCAATGAGGGATATCACCAGAAACTTGACCAAAGATCGCTGACTTTTTGCTGCGGGTTCCGGATTTTCCTTGAAATTGTCTGATTGTTTTGAATTCATAGTCATACCTTATCAATCTTTGGTTTCGATCAAACGGTGATCGGGTTGCAACCTTTTGGGTGCTTTCCTGTGGAGCAGGCTGAATACCGCCGGCACAAAAAAAAGCGTTGCGAAAGTGGCCAGGATCAGGCCTCCGATGACCGCGCGGCCCAGCGGGGCATTCTGCTCGCCGCCTTCGCCAAGAGCCAGGGCCATGGGCAGCATGCCGATGATCATGGCAAGCGCCGTCATGACTACCGGACGCAGACGGCCCACGCCCGCTTCCCATGCCGATATCAACGGATCATTTCCCTGCTCCAGATGGGTCCGGGCAAACGATATCACCAGCACGGAGTTGGCCGTTGCAACCCCCAGGCTCATGATGGCGCCCATCAGGGCCGGAACACTCAATGTTGTCAGTGTCAGATAGAGGCCCCAGATGACTCCTGCCAGGGCGCCGGGCAACGCCGTGATGATGATGAAGGGGTCCAGCCAGCTCTGAAAATTGACGACTAAAAGCAGGTAAATGAACACCACCGCCAGCCCCAGTCCAATGCCAAGCCCGGTGAAGCTGGTTCGCATGGTATCCGCCTGACCCCGGAGGACGATAGCGGATCCTTTCGGTAATTCCTTTTCCGCTGCTGCGATCAGGGGCCGGATGTCTTTTAATACCCCGCCCAGATCACGGCCGCTCACGCCGGCAAAGACATCGATCACCGGCATCACGTTGTAGTGGGAATAAATGGGAGAGCCGATTTTTCGCTCGACCGAAGCAACATTAGCCAGAATCTGGGGGCTGCTGTTCCCGGGTTTTCCGGCGTTAAGCGGCATGGCGTTCAGCGCGGAGAGCGAATCCATGGCGTGTTCCGGAACCCGTATATTGACCGGGTATTGAATGCCGTTTTTCGGATTCAGCCAGTAATTGGGCTGGGTCTGGCTGCTGCCGGAAAGATTCAGCAATACCGATCCGGCCACATCACGTTCGGTCAGTCCGATTTGGGATGCCCTGGTGCGGTCAATGGCAAAGTGCAGTTCGGGCTGGTTGGCCGGCTGCTGGATCCTGATATCTACGGCGCCCGGTATCTTGCGGATATTATCTGCCAGTTTCCCCGCGATCTCCCGTGCTTTTTCGCGGTCCCGTCCCATGATCTGAATATCGATCGGGGCCGGCAGCCCGAAATTGATGGTTTGATTGACGATATCGGCCGGCAGAAAATAAAACGTCGATCCGGTAAAATCACGTCCCAGGCGGGCGCGCAACCGGCGGACATAATCGTCGGTGGGCCGGTGATCCCGGCTGAGGGAAACCAGAATGTCCGCATCGCCGGTTCCTGTCACACCATTATCAAGATAGCTCAGCGGAATGCCGCCACTTGGGATACCGATATTATCCAGAAGTCCGGCAAGCTCCCGGGCGGGGATCACCTCCCGGATCACGGCTTCGACGCGGTCCACGAGCCGGGTGGTTTCTTCGATGCGGGTTCCGCCGGGGGCGCGGACATGCAACCGGAAATGGCCAGCGTCCACGGTCGGGAAAAAATTCTGCCCCAATTGCGGGATCAGCACCCCTGTGCCCGCGCAAAAGGCCAGAAAGAGCATCGTAAAGAGGATGCGATGGGAAAGCACCGCGCCCAGCAGGTTCCGGTATCCGTCGCGGAACCTGTCGAAACCGCGCTCAAAGATCATCTGAATCCCCGTAAACGGGCGCAGCCACAGGGACATCTTCCGGGTTTCGGCCGGATGACCCCCTTCGCTGTTGCGGTAAAACCACATCACCAGGGTCGGGATGAGGGTCCGGGAAAGCACATAGCTTGCCAGCATGGCAAAAACGACTGCTTCGGCCAGAGGCACGAAAAGATATCGCGCCACACCGGTCAGAAAGAACATCGGCACAAAAACAATGCAGATGCAGAGCGTTGAGACAAACGCCGGCAGGGCGATTTCCTGTGCGCCATCCAGAATCGCCTGGATATTGGGTTTTCCCATCGCCATCTGCCGGTGAATATTTTCGATTTCAACCGTGGCATCGTCCACGAGAATGCCGACGGCCAGCGCCAGCCCTCCAAGCGTCATGAGATTGATGGTTTCGCCAAACACGCTGAGCAGGGCAAGGGAGGACAATACCGAAAGAGGAATGGAGAGGGCAATAATAAAGGTGCTTTTCCAGGAACCCAGAAAAAGCAGAATCATCAATGCTGTGAGCGCTGCCGCGATCAGTCCTTCCTTGACCACGCCATTTACGGCGGCGCGGACAAAAAGCGACTGGTCAGCAAATTCCCTGACCTCCAGCTCCGACGGAAGGCCGCTTAAAATTTGTGGCATGGCCTTTTTAACGCCGTCCACAACGCTGAGAGTCGATGCCGCGCCGCTTTTAAAAATGGTGAGCAGCACGCCGCGCACGCCGTTTAACCGCACGACGTTTTGCTGCGGCTGGTAGCCGTCGTGCACCTGCGCCACATCGCCGATCCGGATCACGGCATTGCCCACGGTTTTAACGGGCATATCGTTCAATGCCGCGATCATTTCCGGGTTGCTGTTCAAAGCAATACTGTATTCGGTTTCCCCGATTTTTGCCGTGCCGCTGGGAAGCATGAGATTCTGGGCATTGAACGCATTGACGACATCCAGCGGAGCCAGGTTCTTGGATTCAAGGGCCGGCAGATCAATATCAACGGCGACAACCCGCGCCTTGCCGCCGGCCGGATATGGTACGGATGCGCCCCTTACGGTTGCAAGTCCCACCTTGACGCGGTTCATGGCCATGTCCTGAAGCTCCTGTTCGGAAAATTTTAGACTGGCCAGGCTGTACTGAAGGATCGGGACGCTGGATGCATTGTAGCGGAGGATGAAAGGCGGGTTGATCCCCGGCGGAAGAATGCGCAGTACCGTCTGTCCGCTGGCCGTTATCTGCGCTACGCCCTCGGTCACGGAAGCGCCGGGCTGGAGAAACACCTTGATCACCCCTGCGCCATTGTAAGCGGTGGACTCTATGTGTTCGATATCGTTCACCAGGGTGCTGATCATGCGCTCGTGGTTATAAATGATGCGCTCCTCCACTTCCCTGGCGTTCAGGCCGTTATATACCCAGACCACGCTGATGACCGGAATGTTGATCTCCGGAAAAATGTCCGTTGGGGTGCGCAGCAGCACGAACGGTGTCAGCAACAGCAGCACCAGCGCCGCCACCACAAAGGTGTAGGGCCGGCGTAACGCGAGTCGAACAATCCACATAGTTTAATTTCCTTCTGAAAGCATGCCTAAAAAACAAGTACCGAAACCGCAGTTCCAGCAAGCACCACCCACAGGATATCCAGTTTGAAAATCAGAGACGCAAAAGCCGTGCCCGCAAGCGCGATGTGGGGAAAATCCCAGTGAACATTCAAGGCAAAGCGGAGGGTGACCGTTAGAAGCAGCCCGACAAAAGAACAGAGAATGCCGTCTATGGCCCTGGCAAACCATGGGGAGGCGCGAAGCCTGTCAAAATAGGGAGCGGATCCGACCAGAATCAGGAAAGAAGGCAGGAATATGGCTGCGGTGGCAACGATCGCCCCGGCAGGACCATGCACCAGGTAGCCGACGAAGGTCGCCGTGATCACAATGGGGCCGGGCGTAAATTGCCCCAGGATGATGCCGTTCAGAAAGGTCGGTCCGTCCATCCAGGAGCGGACCTCGACGATTTCATGGAACATGAGGGGAACCGAGGCAAACCCCCCGCCAAAGGCAATGAGGTCGATCCTGGACATGAGTACGGCAAGCTGAAAAAGATCTTTTCGAAAGAAATAGAGCAGGCCAAAACCCAAACCGGTCCCGAACAAAAAGAGCAACAGGGGCCGCGTTGTGGTTGAAATTTCAATCTCATGTCCGGCCCGAAGGTTGGACTGCCGTATGCTGCTCAGCAGCATTCCCAAAAAAGCCGCCAGAAGAATGATGAGCATCGGATTTGCCATGATCCAGAACAGTCCCGCGGCGATGCCGGAGACCAGCACGTTCTTCCAGCTCTTGAGGGATGTCTTTCCAAAAGATACGGCGGCATTGGCCACAACGGCCACAATGACGGCCTGGAGACCGCTGAAAACCGAAACCACGGCTGGCAGCGTGTGCGTGACCGAGTAGAGAACCGAAAGCGCCATCATGAGGAAGAACGCCGGAAGACCAAACCCGATATAGCTTACCATTGCTCCGCGCACCCCCCTGGTCTTCAGCCCGATGAAGGCCGCCATCTGCATGACGGTCGCTCCGGGAATAACCTGGCAGAGGGCAACGCCATCCTGGAAAGATTCCCCATCGAGCCATTGCTTCTGCACAACGGCCATCTTGCGGATATAAGCGATCATGGCCGGGCCGCCGAATGCGGTGACGCCGAGTCTCAGGAAGGACCCGAACAGCATTGCCAGAGAGGGGACAGGACAAGCATCGTGGGCAGGATCGTCCTGTATGCCGACAACTCGCTCCTGAAATTGGGGGTTACCCATAAAATTTCCCTGGCTATTTCTCCTTGCCCACAAACAGGGGCAAAAGAGAGCCAATATATGAATTTCCGTTTTTAATCCAACCCCTCACAGGCAATTTCCGTTGCCGGCAGTTTAAACGGCTCCAGCGCTTCCTGAATCGCCCGGACAAATCGGCTTAAGACTTCGGTGGGAAAGCGTCTTCCCTGTGGCGTTAAGTCTTTAAACAATTGCGCGCGCAATCCCCGGCTGATCTCCAGTTGGATACCCATCCCGCGCCCGCAGATATTGCAGATGTTGGCCGGATCTCTTCCCGGATATTTCGAACTGCAGTCGTCAACCGCGTGGAACCCGGCGCTGGTGAGACGCTGCTGGATGTGTTCCCGTAACTCCAGGTCCATACCCCCGAGGTAAACGACGGCTTCTGTTTCATGACACCCGTGAATCGAAAGAATGATTTCCGACAGGCACACGATTTCCAGGCCGATGGGCTCGTTAAAAACCGTGCTGGTGAGGTGCAGCATCCGGTTGCCCGCGCGCTTCATTCCTTCAAAAGTATAAAATGTGTGATCGCTGCCGGCGATGGCATCGGCAATTTCTGAAGTCCCCGGTTCGATATCTCCGCCATGAATGCTTAAAATGGCAATTCCGGAGTCTTCAATACGCCACCGAATGCGATAGTCCACGCCTTCTTTTTCGAATGCCTTTAACTGCTCAAAATGGCGATAGTTGTCCATTTCATCCCTTCCTGTCGGTGCGTATGGCAACCTTTACACTTCTGGAAGATACGGCAGCGCTGGCCCGGCCATTCTGGGAATCGAAACCCCGGATTCCATAAAACTCCGCAAATCAGCCGTAATTGTTCTCACTCATCCTTGTGGAGTCCCAACCAGAATAGATCCGTTCATTAAAAATATCTTCCTGGTATTATTTTGGGGTCATCCATCGTACCCAGAGTTTCCCAACCACAATCACCCCCACCGCAAAGCTCACCTCAACCGCATAGAGCATCAGCTTGCCTGGATGCAACCAAGATTCCATAACCGGATCGGTGATCATCATCTCCCCACCGACCTTTCCCAGAATAGCGGCGCCCAGGTAAACGATAAAGGGGTAACGGTCCATCAAAATGGACAAAAGATTGCTGGTCAGGACCACGAGTGGGATGCTGAGACCCAGTCCAAAGAGCAACAAAAAGAGGTTGCCATGGGAAGCGCCGGCCACAGCCAGCATGTTGTCGACAGACATGGTGATGTCGGCAATCACGATGATTCTGACGGCCTGCCACAGATCGGCGGCTTGTTTGTCCACGCCTTCCTCAGGGGACCCCTCCACGAAGAGCTTCACCGCAATCCAGAGGATCAAGACACCACCCGCCAGTTTGATGAACTGGATTTGAAGCAACTGCGACACAAAAAACGTTGCGAACACCCTTAGCAATACGGCAGCCGCGGACCCCAGCAAGATTCCCTTGCGGCGTTGCGCCATGGGCAGGGACCGCACCGCCATGGCAATAACCACCGCGTTGTCGCCAGCCAGAATCAGATCAATGATTACGATGCTGAACAGAGCGGAGAAGAAAGCCAAATCGAAGGTCATGACCCCAAAAATTCCCAAGTCCAAATCGTGCTTTCCTTATGTGATGAGATAAAAAATTAAGTTGCATTTTGATAAGGTATTACTTTCCCAGAAGTATCAATATAGGGGGCGCTGTTTATTCTTGTCAAGGGAGATTATGGCATCAGCCAGGGTGATTTTTTGTTCCAACATCTCGGAAGGAAAGCTTCGGCCACCCTGTGCTGCTTGATAGGAGACCTTCGTGGGCCCAAAGTACTCCGATGTGACGCCTATTGCCCTTCCCGCGTCGAAGGTTGGAGCGGCGGGGGCTGAGGCTCCATTGTTTGGGGTGCGGGTGCTGCCGGTGGAGACGTCACCAGTGGTGTTTGTACCGGTGGAGACGTCACGGGCTGTGAATGTACCGGCTGAGGGGGTGCGGGCTGAGGATCTGAGCTTAACGGGGCGAAGCGCCGGTCGATTCTGCCTGTTTCCGCCTTCACCCGCTCGATCAATTTGGCGAAGGCCTCCTCCAACGACTTCTCCATGACAACCACCTGTCCCTGAGTCATGATCAGCCGCTTCAGTTCAGGGATCTTCAAGCTCGTCGACGATTTCAGGTAAACAGGTTGAATGTAGATCAGCATCTTCCCAATGGGAAAAATGATCATATTACCCCGCGCAACCTGAGAGCCCGCCTGGTCCCACAAAGTGAACTGCTGCGAAATCGTGGCATCCTGGTTGATAAGGGAGTTGATCTGAGCCGGACCATAGACCAGATCCCCCTTCGGAAAGCTGTAAACAATCAATTTGCCGTAACTCGAGCGGTCGGACCCCGCCAGAGCCAAAGCCCTGAGATTGGCCCGGCCCTTAGGCGTAATCGGAGAAACCAGCACAAAATCAAAGCGATCGGGTTCGATCATGTCCAGCGTGAGGTAATACGATCGGGTAGAGCGTTGTTTTTCGGAGACGAGCCCAGGCGCTCCGACATCCCAGATATCTTCCTGCTGGTAAAAGACCTCTGGATCCGTTTGGTGATATTTTGCATAGATGAACATCTGGCTGTCGAAAAGATCCTGCGGATATCGAACCTGAGACCGGACTTCGGGGGGCATCTGACTTTCATCCTTGAAAAGTCCGGGATACATCCGTCGATAAGCGTTTATAATCGGGTCCTTGGTGTCAAAAATATAATAGTCCACTTTTCCGTTATAAGCATTAACCACAATCTTAACTGAATTTCGAATATAATTAATCCGTTCGGCGCCTGAGCCACAAGAAGCCGAATTCGGATAGTATTGAGACGTCGTATAGGCATCCTGAATCCAATACAGATTGCTTCCCGTAACGACTGCATAGGGATCACGGTCCAGAGTTATATAAGGCGTCAGTGTTCGAATGCGCTCCAGTATGTTGCGCCGGAAAAGAATTTTGCTTTTTTCGTTGGTTTTCGTTGTAAATAAAATATCCGAATCCTTCATGAAGTAGGCAAACATCATCTTTCTGAAGGCGGAATTGATCAACACACCTCCGGAGCCATCGAAGTTTTCCGTTACATTGGAGTCTCCCTTGGGATAACCAAACTCCCCTGCGTCGTTCGGAACGATCACATAAGGGTAGTTCTCCAACATGCCGAAATAAACCGCGGGTTGCTCGACTTTGAATCCAAAGTCCGACTCGAGCGGGATTCCCTTGAGAAACCAGGTCATCGGCTCGTCACCGCCCTGCCCGGCAGGGGTCATCACCGCTCCATATCCATGTGTGTACACCAAATGGTCGTTCACCCAATTGCGGGCCCCCTTGGGCAGTTCGGCGGTGTTCATCTCCCGGACTGACAGAAACACCTGCTGATTGTTACCCCGGACGTTATAGTGGCTGACATCGACTCGAGTGAAATTATAATATGTGCGAAGCACCTGCATTTGCTGGTAAACATCGTTCAGGAGTTCTCCATCCCAAACGGGGATGTTCCGGAAGATTCCCTGAACCTTCTTCTCGTCGATGCCTTCGGGAGCCGCTACGGGAGTGACGTCACGCATCTCAACATTTTTCAAATTGTAGGCGGACAACGTGGCTTCTATGTTATTAAGCATATAGGGCGATTGTTTGGATATCGCATTGGGATTGACCCAGTAATCATTCACAAATTTGGGAAGCATCTCGGAATAACGCGCGCCCAGTGCCAGGGAAAACAGAACCGCTGAAGCGATAAGGGTCTTGATTCCCTTGCCATTCAGAACAAAAACAACTATCGAAATCGCTATGATGGCCAGCAGAAGGATGCATGCATACATAAAAGGGAGGATCACACGCATCTCGGCATATCCGGGTCCCGAGAAGAGCGGCTCATAAATTGATGTATACAGCAGCTCATAACGCTGCAGGAAAAAATCCCATATTTCAATCGCAAAGACGGATAAGACCATGAAGCATACGTGGACTTTTGCTCCCTTTTGAAGACCCTGTTCCCGTGCCTTGAGCAAACGGTGCTCCAGCCAATAGAGAAAAAGAACGCCGATCAACAAAATGGCAAATGAGATGAATATTCGCTTTTGAAGCAATGAATAAATCGGAAATGAAAAAAGGTAGTAACTGATGTCCTTCCCATACACGGGATCCGCAATAGAGGCTTTAGGCCCGAAAACGAACAGGAGAAAGGCTTCCCAACGTTCGAACAGCGGCAATGCGATCACGATGGCCAGAAGCAGGGAAAGAGGCGTATAAACGCGCATGGATCCGGTGCGGAACATCCGCAAAACTTTCCGGTAGGTTTCTTTTAACTGCGCCTTCGAATCCTCCGGAGGAGGGGTGCCGGTGCCCAAATACCGCGATGCAATCCAGAAGTTGAAAAAGAAGATACCGAAAAATAGCGCGGTTACCCCCACAAATACCAGATACCGGTAAAGCAACCGCTGCACGAAATAGAAGGCGTACCCCAGGGAGTCAAACCACCAGTAGTCCACCATATAGTCGATGGTCAGGAAGCTGCTAACCAGAAACAAAGCCCCAAGCAAGAAAAATACACCCACAACCGCCGCTGACTTTCGCCCCACCCAATTCATCCCGCCCTCCTGTCGATCCATTTTTACTGCGGAGACACTGAAACAACCCCTTCACTGCGTTCATGTGTAGGTGAAATCGTTTAAAAAGTCAATCGGTTGTTGATTTTCACCACAGCCGTTGTCTCATTAAGTTCCTTCAGCGCCTGCAGCGTTGAGTTGCCATCAATAACCCCATATCTGCCGTTTTCCATCTTCATGACTTCAATCGGTTTTCGTTTTTCTCCTTTTCCGGCCTTTGCGTCCAGCATCAATTGATGGGCGCGTTTCACCCGTTCCGGGTCCGGCGTTTCCCGGGCTACGATATCCGCCAAAGGGACTGCGACACTGTCCGGGGTATTCACAAAATACGGGGAGTCTGCGGAAATGTCGATAGTCATAAAAATCGCTCAGAACCATCACCGGATTTTTTTAAGGGCTTAAGCCAACACATGCCTGTCCAGAACAAAGCAGGTAAAACTTCCCGAAAATACGATCTCATCATTTCGCGTTACGGTCACCGCGACAATTTGTTTTTTACCCTGCCGGGCTTCGGCTGTTGCGGTTGCAATAACCATCTCCCCTGCCCTTACGGGTTTTAAAAACTTCACCTCCGATGACCCCAGAACCACGTTCGGGTGATTCACCGCGATCATGGCGGCATGGTCCGCAAGACCGAAAATATACCCGCCGTGCACGAGTCCGGTCTCATCCACTGCCATGGAGTTGATCGTCGGAAGTTCCACCCGACTCGAGCCTTCTTCAAGATGAACCGGCGTCCCGAAACATTCCCGGTTGATTCCCCGATGGGTTTGAATGCTCATCATGGTCCGTGTTCTCCTTTGCATATCTGATCGAAACCACTTTTGGTTCTTTGAATACACATAAAAATGCATTCCCCCTTCTTTTACATCTTCCGGTTCGGCCGGAAATCCATTACTTATATGCTGAGAAATCGACGCCGCGTGATCGTCCTCTCTCATCAAACCAATCATTCTCGGTAACTGGAGGCGCTGCTACCTTCTCCCTGTCCTTATGTATCAGTCTGATGGATTCCGTCGGGCAGGTATGGATGCAAAGCCCGCATCCGATGCAACGCTCTGGAATAATTCGATATGTCTCTTCGTCTTTATCAATTGCGTTTACCTGGCAGCGCTCATCCGAACAGGTTCCGCAAGCAATACATGTCTCGGGATCAATCTCGGCATAATAATGGGAATTGATCACCAGTGAAGCTGGAATGTCAAATTTGTTGATTGCTCTCAGGACGCCGCAACAACATTTGCAGCAGTTGCAGATATAATACTGTCCGAACTGGACATTACCCGTCAAATGCACGAGACCTTCTTCTTCAGCCTTGTTCAGCAACAGGTATGCCTCATCTTTTGTAATGACGCGACCGACCGGATACTTGTCAAAAATTCCCGGAACCGGCGCAATCGCCAGGCACACTTGCGTTGATCTGTCACAAGGATGGCCGAGCAGCCCGCGTTCTTTCTTACATACGCATTCATTTGCCAGAAACGATTGGCCGTTTTCGATAATTGTAGAAACCTTTTCATAAGATAAAGCCTCCTGATGAACCGGAATGGTTTTTTCAATGGCAAGCGTTTGCATCAATTGCGGCGTTTTTGAAAAGAACTGTTTTCCATAAACCGGACTGTAGGCATCGCACAGTCCGGCAAACTCCCTATCCATGCGCTGAAGCTGAAACTCGTAAATACCAAAGACCCAGGGCAACATCTTAAAGAAGCGGGTTTCTCCCATTGCAATACAGAAGAGCTGACCTTTATTGCCCATTGTCATGAGTTGATCTTCCAGCCCGGCAAGAGGGCGTCCGGTCCGCTGGGCGATTTGTTCGGACGTCTCAAATGTCAAGCGCAGATCGCAAAAAAGATCTGCCTGTTCCGGTGTAAAGATCTTTTTCAAAATCTTTATTTCAAGGCCGTCTTTCACTGCTGGAAATCCATTCGGCAAGGTATCAAGTACCTTGGCCAATTTAAAATAACTGTCTTCGTTCATAAATAATGTCCCTTCTTTGTCATTTAGAGAAAACCTATTGTCCGTGCAATCCGAGGAACCGATCCTTGAATTCAGCCAGGGTCCCTCTTACGGAAGGATCCAGATCATTCATCGAATCGGTCGTGGTATGGACCCAGAACACCTGTAAACCGATTTTCATCGCAGGCACAATATCGTTGCCCCAATCATCACCCACCATGAAGCATTCATCCGGACTTCGGCCGATATGTTCAAGAACCTCCCGGTAATAACGGGAATCGGGTTTGGCGGCGTGCATCACCTCGTAGGATGTGATCAGCTTGAAGGAAAAATCCGAAACGCCGGCCCATTCCATCCGCTGCCGGATCGCGGTCTCGGGAAAGACGGGGTTCGTGGCGATGACCACGTCACACCCCGCATCGAATGCTGCTTGGATGGCTGCGCGGGCTGAAGGGTTGGGACGGGTGAGCGATCGGAGTTTGCCGAACTCCGCCGCATAGAAATCATCAAAAAGGGGCATCATTTCTTCCGCGGTTCGCCCGACCCTCGGAAAGAAATCATCGATGAACGCCTGTTGGTTCGTGATGGCAGGGTCATTGTTTTTAATCATCGCATGGGTCGCATGTATCAATGCGGATATGAATTTCTCCGGCGGAACCAGATGGGCCATATGGGGAGTCAGCAAGCCAAAATACGCTTTCAAAAAGCGCTCCACGTTGTTTTCCAGGAGCGTATCGTCCAGATCAAACAGAACCGCGCGAATGGTTTTACGCATCTCAAGAAACATTCCCTTCCATTTCAAGGATTCATTATTTTCAGTATCTTTATGGATTGATGTCGGTCGTCAACACGCGAGGGCAGCCCTATTTGGCGGCGTACCCTGCAAACCGCTGCTGATATTCTTTTGGCCGCAGGCCTGTCAGCTTTACAAATACTTTCCTGAAAAAGGCAATATCCTCATACCCGACCCGATACGTGATTTCATTGAAGGTCCGGCTGCCGTCCTCCAAAAGGCTTTTGGCGGTTTCCACCCGAAATTGCTGCAGATACCCCAGGGGCGTGACACCCGTGGCCTGTTTGAACCGGCGTTCCAATGAACGGCGGCTCATCCGGAATTTCCCCGCCAACCGGTCGTAATCAATGGATTGCGCGTAATGTTGTTCTATCCACTCCTGAGCCTTAACGACCAGAGGGTCGCCATGGTCCTTGGGAAAAAGAAAACTGATGTAAGGCGTCTGCATTTCCCGTCCCAGATCCAGGATCATGGTCTTGGCGGACTGCACGGCGGTTTGCCGGCCACAAAACTTTTCCACCAGGTAAAGGGATAAATCCATACCGGCATTCACGCCTGCCGAACAATAGAGGCGATCCTGGTCGATGAACATTTTGTCCTGTTTCAAATTCACCCGGGGATATTTCCGGCGGAACATCTCTGTAAACCCCCAGTGAAGGGTTGCTGATTTTCCGTCCAGCAAACCGGTTTCCGCCAGTAAAAACACGCCTGTGCAGATACTGGCCACATGGGCGCCCTGGTTGTATTGCCGGCGGATCCAGGGGACCAGCTCAGGACTTGTTTGAAGAATCTGTTCGATATAAGTGGCCGATGCAATCACAATCAAATCTGTTTTTTGAATGGATTCAATACTGCAATGGGGCTGAATTTGGACTTTATTCAGGCACTGGATGGGTTGTCCGTCTGCCGAAGCAATGGCGACGTCAAAAAACGGGGTCTGAGGGGTTTTGCCTACACGGTTCCAGAGCCTTCCCGCCTGGTTCAGGATATCCATGGGACCGAAAATAGTGGTTGCCATGGAGTTATAAAGCCCTAAAATAGTTACTTTTAACACCAATTTACCCTTATTGGATCATTTCTTTTGGTATGAATTAAATAATCGATAAATGTCGATATCACCCATTATAATGCCGTTTATGCCTCTTTTGTTTCCAGATTGCAACCGCTATAATTTGTTTCCAGATTGTACAACTCGATAACCCAATTTTTTCATTTAACTCTTTAACGAAAGGAGACGGTGTATG
>CAIVVZ010000381.1 GCA_903909505.1 uncultured Desulfobacteraceae bacterium | reverse complement strand
GGATCGATATCAATGCCGCAAAGGTCATCAGGCAGGCCCATACCACGGTAATAAACCGGCAACCGCGGATGAAACTTTCGTCATTCCAGTGTTCTTTCGGCAAACCTCTCCGGGCGTATTGCAAAGCAAAGGGTTTACCGATTAAAACAGTAAACCACATAATGGCTGTAAGTGCCAGATTCGACACTAAATCCATTTCCATGGCCATCCATTCATTATTCAGGAAATCAATCATGATGAGACAAATGGAAAAAAAGATGCAGGTACCCCATGAAAGGATAAAGCCTCGTTTTAAATCGCCGAAACCAAGGGCAACAGAAGCAACCAGACTGATGACAATAGCAATCTTCAGGCTCAACATGGTGTGACCGGAAAGAAAGAGAAAAAGCATCCATGGGAGAAAACCCAGCATCAGAAGTCCAAGCTCTTTGAAATCAGGAATGAAACTTTCAGTATTCTTCATATTACCAGGCATCTCCCATATGACATGCGTTCCGCGCCTACCGCGGGCCATTCAGTTTCATTGGCCGACATAGTATCATCGCTGACAGTCCCATCAAGCCTTTTAAACGGCTCCGGAAGCGTAGGGTCCTTATAAAAAAATAAAGATTTGCATATTGATGGAATGTGAAGAATAAATCGCTAATCTCTATTGTAAGGGCCTGTTGCCCAAAGCCTCATTTGCAATATTTTCTTACAAGGAAACTGGTTCCGCCGATAATCCTTTTCTGAGAAACCAGAAACACGTTAGATCGCGAATAGATGCAAATAGTCCACCGAGTTTTATCAAAACAGCTGGATAAATGCGTGAAATCGGTCGAACCACAGCCATGATCGCGGTGTTCCCACAACGCTCACCATGACTGAGCAGTATCCGGACATTCTGAATCGCCGCGATCAGATAATCCTGGATCCTTTGTCTCCAAAGTCGCCTCCAGCGTGCCCTCTTGAATCCAAAATTATTGGCCGCATCTGCAAAACTGCCTTCCATCATCCATTTCCTTCTCAGGCGATCCCGCTTAGCTTCCTGACTCTGCGACTCGCGTTTTGCCACATCAATTGCTTCCTGATTATAGTGACGCTTCAGCGTTCGCGCGGCTCCACAGGCCGCACGCGTACATTTCAACCTTAACTCACAGATGCGACAGACGGTCATCGCCGTTGCATACTCAAACGCCCTGCGTTTCTTCTTGTGTTTCCGCCTCGTCAGAATTTGACCTGCCGGACAACGGTACGTATCGCTTCCTGCATCATAAACAAAATCCGTGTCCGTATAGAGCCCGTCACTCCGCCCGGTTCCTCTTCGTGCCGCCTGAAGATCTGCCATGTGGCTCCGTATCCCACGCTCATGACAGGCCCTGAAGTTATCGGCTGTCCCATACTGCTTGTCGGCAATAACCGCGGCCACTTTGATCTGCGTGTTCGCTTCGTGCTGTTTCACCAAATCCATCAACTTTGCGTTCTCTTCCACATCCCCAGAGGTCGTTTCCACCGCCGTTATCACCCCTGACGCATCATCGATAACCCGATGATGTTTGTACCGCGGACGGCTTTCCATCCTCCCGCGTCGCACCACGGCTGCATCTGGATCGCTCGTGCTGACCAAGCTCTTATTCTCACGCTCATAATCGCTCGGTCTCGACATGGCTTCATCCAATTTGCTTTCAACCGATTCGTATGCCGCTTTCAGCGCCGCAATCCATTCCGGCGACCCCCTGACGACGGAATCCTTCGAGGCATTGGCCGCGATTAGACTCCCATCCATGTGTATCTTTTTGCCATCCACCAATCCCGCCGCTACGCATTGCCCGATAATCCGAACAAAAAACCGCTGAAACACTTCCTCTC
>CAIVVZ010000380.1 GCA_903909505.1 uncultured Desulfobacteraceae bacterium | reverse complement strand
CCTGCCAGCGCTGCCTGCTGAGATGATTGTGCCGAACGCCAGTTTGCAGCGGGTGGATGGCCGCATGGGTGTCTGGTTGATCCAGGACAACGCCCTGCATTTTGCGTTGGTTAAGGTAGGTGCAACCGATCTGGACGGGCAGGCGCAGATTCTTGAGGGAATCAAGCCAGGGGATCGCGTGGTGGTCTACAGCCGGCGTGCGCTCACTGCCCGCAGCCGCATCAAGGTTGTTGCGCGTTTGGAAGGAGTTTCCCCATGATCAATCTGGCGGGGCGGGATATCCAGCATGCCTGGGGTAAGTTTGTCTTTACCGGTGTGGGGCTGGGGCTCTTGATTGGCGTCACGCTGACCATGGCAGGGGTGTATCGGGGCATGGTGGATGACGCCAAGGCGCTGCTGGATAACAGCTGCGCCGACCTGTGGGTGGTGCAACAGGGTACTCTTGGCCCTTATGCCGAATCTTCCAGCCTGTATGACGATGCCTACCGAGGGATTCTCGGCATGCCCGGAGTGACCCGCGCGGCCAATGTCACATACCTGACCATGCAGGTGCGTCATGGCGGACAGGATGTTCGCGCCATGGTGGTCGGCGTGGTGACCGGAAGGCCGGGCGAACCCGGGCAGCCCGGTTATCTGGTGTCCGGACGCCGGATCACCCGGGGGCACTACGAAGCCGTGGCCGACATTGCGGCTGGATTCAAACTGGGAGATCAGATCCAAATCCGTCGCAACCTTTACACCGTGGTTGGACTGACCAGGCGGATGGTGTCTTCCAGCGGTGATCCGATGGTGTTCATTCCGATTAAGGATGCCCAGGAGGCGCAGTTCTTAAAGGACAATGACGCCATTGTTCAGCAGCGTCGGCGTGCCGCGGCCAATCCGCTTTTCAGTCGCCCCGGCGTGCCGGGTCTTCTGGATGCGATTATCGCCTCCCAAAGCACGAATCCCTATGTCAACGCGGTGCTGGTGCAGATCAAGCCAAGCCTTTCGCCGGAAGAAGCGGCAGAGCCGATCCGGAGATGGAAACGCCTGCAGGTGTATACCCGTGAGCAGATGGAGGGAATTCTGGTCGGCAAGCTGATTGCCACATCCGCCAAACAGATCGGCATGTTTCTGGTGATTCTGGCCATTGTCAGCGCCGCCATCATCGCATTTATCATTTTTACCCTGACCTTGGGAAAAATCCGTGAGATTGCAGTGCTCAAGCTGATCGGCACCCGGAATCGCACGATTGCCTGGATGATCCTGCAGCAGGCCCTGGCCCTTGGCATGATCGGTTTTGTGGTGGGAAAGATCGCAGCGACCATCTGGGCGCCTTTTTTCCCCAAGTACGTTCTGCTGGTACCGCAAGATGCCGTCAGTGGCTTTATGGTATTGATGGTGATCTGCGTACTGGCGAGCCTGCTGGCGATCCGCGCCGCGCTCAAGGTTGATCCGGCGGAGGCAATCGGTGGCTGATATAAAAGAAAAAGGCATACACATCGAGGCCATCTGCAAGCGCTACGGCAAGGGCGACACCGCAGTCGATGCGCTCAAGGGCGTGGACATGCAGGTCTTTCCCGGTGAGGTCGTGGGACTGATCGGTCCCTCGGGCTCGGGCAAGAGCACCCTGCTCAAATGCCTGGGCGCCGTGATCGAACCCACTTCCGGGCGCATGACGCTGGGAGACGAAATCATTTATGACAACGGCTGGAAGATCCCGGATCTGCGGGCGCTGCGCCGCGACAAGATCGGTTTCGTGTTTCAGGCCCCCTATCTGATCCCGTTTCTGGATGTCACAGACAACGTTGCATTGTTGCCCATGCTGGCCGGGTGCTCCAATGCCGAGTCCCGGAAACGCGCCGTGGAGCTGCTTGAAGCGCTGGACGTCGCACATCGGGCCAAGGCCATGATATCGCAGCTTTCCGGCGGCGAGCAGCAGCGCGTATCCATCGCGCGCGCGCTGATCAACCGGCCGCCGGTGATCCTTGCCGATGAGCCCACCGCACCCCTTGACAGCGAGCGGGCCCTGGCCGTTATCCGCATCCTCAATCAAATGGCCGTCCAATATGAAACCGCCGTTATCGTCGTGACCCACGATGAAAAGATTATCCCGACATTCAAGCGTATCTACCATATCCGCGACGGCAAAACCCAGGAGGAAGCAGGCGAAGGACGGGCAATTGTATGAAAACCTATAATTTTCCGTACCGAAGCGCTATATCCATATGGCAACACAGAATCATAAACTGATCAAAGATGATTGATATCGCATAATGCCGTTTCATGGAAGATGGCCGTAACAACAAATAGCAACAAGAAAATTACAAGGAGAATACGCCATGAAAGCCACTCAGCAGTTAAAAGATGAACATCAGGGTATAAAAATCGTGTTTCGCATTCTGGAAAAAATATGCGAAAAGCTAAAAGCGGACAGATCTATCAGCGCAGAGCATTTTGAAGGAATTCTTGAGTTTTTAAAGGTTTTTGTGGATAGATGTCATCATTGGAAAGAAGAAGATCTGCTGTTTCCTGCCATGGAACAAGTCGGAATACCGAGACAGGGGCCTATCGGCGTCATGCTTGCCGAACATGCCATGGGCCGCAAATTTGTGAAAGCGATCAGCGATGCTTATTCCGAATACAAAGCAGGAAAGGCGTCCGCATCTGCTGGTCTTATTGAAAATGCCAAGGGATATATCTCGCTCATGCTGGCTCATATCGATAAGGAGGATAATGTGCTATATCCCATGGGAGACAGCCGTTTTTCAAAAGAAACGCAGGAAGTGCTGTATGAAGGATTCGAAAAAATCGAAATCGAAAGAATCGGCATCGGCAAACATGAGGCGTTTCATGGAATGATTGATAAACTCAGCAAGATTTATTTGTAAAAAACGTTGATTCGTCTCAGGAAAGGAATGAAAACCATGATTAAGCGTATCGAAGTATTCAAAGAAAATAGATTCAGCGACAAAAGCATGAAAAAATTCCTGTTGCATGACTCGTCGGATTTTAAGATTATCAATTTCAATTTTAGTCCGGGTCAAGAATTACCGATTCACTCTCACGACATTGACGGACAATTATCCATCGTCGTTCTGGAAGGCGGCGGAGAATTTCTGGGCAAAGACAACACGAGTTTTCCCGCAAATCCGGGCGATGTCCTGATTTCCGATATTCGTGAACCGCATGGCATCAGGGCCAAAACGAATATGCGGGTTCTGGTAACAATTGCACCGCCGATATGATAGAATAAAGAAATATCCTAGTGCGGCCGGGCAAGGTCGCGTGTTTTAGCGGGTGCGAATCCCGCCCCGGAAGGTCTATCCAGCCACCGGGTAGCAAGTCTTTGGACCCAAGGGGGTAACCTCTTGTGGTTAAGCGTAGGACAGCAAGACGGCAGGCCGTAAGCCGCAAGGTTGAAGTGATCGAGCCTCGAAATACATAAAAAAAAAGGGAAGGATGACGCTGTTTGGATAGCGGAAATCAACACAAAGCCGGCGTACGAAGGCGAGTCGGTGGAGCTTCCCCGGGGTCATAGAGCATGGCATGTCGGACATTGTGAACACGTGGGAACCCGGGAGGCCCTGAAACCTCTTGCATGGATGCGAGTATGCCGGACAACCGATAATAAAGGGAGAAAGGCAAACAGGTATCGGGGAGTCGGATGGCGCTATAGTACCGATGAAGGCGGGTAATGCCGCTGGAGGAAAGGGCGCCACATCAGTATAACCGTTGGCAAGGAGACATGTACTGTGCTCAGTAACAGAGAGAGCGTGGAAACTAAATTGCAACGGATAGCCAAGAAAGCCCAAAAGGAGCCGGACTGTCAGTTCACCAGTTTGTTTCATCTGATGAACAAGGAGCTTCTGAAGGGGTGCTTCGAGGGGCTGAGGAAGGATGCCGCTTCGGGCATCGACAGAGTCACCAAGGAAGAGTATGGAAAAGATCTGGAAGCCAACCTGTCAGATCTGGTAGAACGGCTGCACAGGATGGCGTACATTCCACAGCCGGTTCGCAGGGTGTACATCCCGAAGCCGGGAAGCACGAAGCAGAGGCCGCTGGGTATCCCTGCGCTGGAGGACAAGCTGGTGCAGGCGGGGTTCGTCCGGATATTGGAGGCGATTTATGAGGGAGATTTCATAGATGACTCCTATGGATTCCGTCCGGGGCGCGGCTGCCATGACGCTTTGCGCACGCTGAGCATAGAGGTGGAAGGTGGCAGTGTTCATGTCATCGTAGAAGCTGATGTCAAGGGCTTCTACGACAAGGTCCAGCACGACTGGATGGTGGATTTTCTGGGTCACCGGATAGCCGACAAGCGGATGCTGCGCTATGTGAAGCGTTTTCTGATAGCCTGGATTCTGGAGGATGGATTGTTCAAGGCCACGGAAGAGGGTACCCCACAAGGGGGGAACATCTCGCCGATTTTGGCGAACATTTATCTTCACTACGTGCTTGACCTGTGGTTTACGCGACGCTTTATCAAGAGCTGCGAAGGACGGGCGCTTCTGATCCGCTACGCTGATGATTTTGTGCCACGAACGCACGCTTATGATTTTTATAACTGTTAAGGGTGCGGTGCTGCGCAAGAGATGAGGGGAGGCCCCTCGGAACTGCTTTGCAGGGGGAGGTTCCAAACCGCCTTAAGCTGCTCTGGTAAAGAGCCGGAGTGGTGAGCGTTAAAGGAAAAGGCACGGATTAACCGTGTCAGGTGTGAGTCAGGAAGATGAACGAAAGTGAACCACTGATGACGTGTCGAAAGCGTAGGGACGAGGTCAAAACTGGGGAGAGTCGTTGTTCCAGGATAAGTCCGGGGAGAACCTGTTTATTGCCCGGGCGGCCTCCGGCATTAAGGTGCCATGAACCTGATTCAGACTCTTGCGTGGAACGTGGGAACCTGTCGCTGCGATGTCAAGGGAGAAACTCAAGTGGAAGCCCCATAAGAGTGAGAGTACCGATGCGCAGCACGGGGGCGGAGCAACCCGTAGTAGTGATGAAGTCCCGTAATGGGGATGGAGTGAAGGGGTTGCATTGTCCGGCCATTATTGATGGGTCAACCAGAAATGGGAGGAGCCGGTGAATATGGCAAAACCGTTTGAGATTTCCAAATGGGTAGTTTGGGAGGCATATCAAAAAGGAGGACGCAATGCATCTAAGAACATCGGATCTGGCGGTCATGACTCTAGGCTTTGGCGGATACACCTGCAATTGGGGAACGCATTTCTGCGGGTTATATGAATCGGAGGCTGAACGAGACTCGATTATGTTCGGGTTCCTCGCTCAAGGTCTTCGAGAAAGGGAGCTTCTCGTCTGCTGCCCCGACGAGCAAAATCACGATCATGCAATTGACAGCGTCTGCGCGCTGTGCCCGGATACCGCTCATCCAGACCCGGAATCATTTAGACTGCCCTGTCCGCAAGAATTGTACCATCCCCAGGGTTTCTTTTCACCCCATGATATGCTGAAGGCCCACGAGGATATTTGGGATGAAAACCAGCATGCCGGAGCGCGAAACGTCCGGGGAACAGCGGAAATGGGCTGGGCGCTTGAGAAGATCCCAGGGATAGAGCACCTCATGGCCTATGAATCGATTCTCAATACCTTCATCTGGGGCAAGACCTGGATCAGCATCTGTCTTTATAACGTCAACCGTTTCCCGGGAGCAATAATTATGAAGGCCCTGCAGACGCATCCGTTCGTAATTACGGGCGGAGGCATTTTCGAGAACCCCTATTTTGTTCATCCCGATAAATGGCTCGCTGAGCATGCGCCAGAATTTCTCAATGCTCTTCATTGAGAGGCCATTATGAAACTGCCACACGAAATATTGTTGATACTTGCGTACGTATCACAAATATCCGATCCGGATTTAGTGAAAAAACGTTTTTTTGAATCTCTAAACGGCATCGATGCGATTTTTGCCTTTGAGTTTGCGGATCGGATACCTTCCGGAGTTCCTGAAAGCTGGGTTCTGCCCATTTCAACGCTTCGCTCATCCTTTGGATATGCTGTGATGGCGGAAAGTTCTGAGGTAGGAGAGGCTGAGCGAGCCGTTTTCAGAAGTGCCTTTCAATTTCTGGCGGTGATCCTTGAAAACCGATTGCAGTCTCAAGCCCTGCAATCAAAAAACTTATCTTTGCTGAAGGAAATCAATCAAGAGAAATCCATGGTCCGCACTATCATAGACGCGATGCCAGTAGGTGTTTGGGTCACGGATGAAAAAGGCACGATCCTCACGGGAAACATTGCCGGCGAAAAAATCTGGGGCGGCGTCCGTTATGTCGGTGTGGATCAATACGGAGAATACAAAGCCAGGTGGCCTGACACGGGCAAACGAATTCTGCCTGAGGAATGGGCCATCGCTCAAGCGATCAATACGGGGAAGCCTTCTGTAAACCAGGAGGTCAACATCGAATGTTTTGACGGCGCTCATAAAACGATCCTTAATTCGGCAGCACCGATTCTGAATGACGAGCGAAGAGTTGTCGGGGCGGTCTGTGTCAATCAGGATATAACGGAGCGAAAAAAGGCAGAGGAAACGCTGCGGGAAAGCGAAGAACAGTTCAAGGCCATGTTCGAGGTGGCTTCAATCGGCATGGCTCAAGCCGACCCAATTACTGGTCAATGGATGAGAGTGAACCGAAAGTTGTGCGAAATTACCGGCTACACTGCTGATGAATTGCTGGCGAAGCGAATCCCAGAAATCACACACCCGGAAGATCGAGAACGGGATCTGGAAGCTTTTCATAATGTCGTAAGTGGGAAGTCGCCACATTACCGACTGGAGAAGCGCTACATTCGCAAAGACGATACGATAGTATGGGTCAACGTGAATATGACTGTCATCCGCAATGTTACAGGTCAGCCCTTGCGAACCATGGCTGCCATTGAAGACATCACAGAGCGCAAAGAGGTTGAGGCGAATACGGCCAGACTCGAAGCCCAGTATCAGCAGGCACAGAAGATGGAATCGGTAGGCAGGTTGGCGGGGGGAGTAGCGCATGATTTTAACAGCATGCTGGGAATTATCCTCGGTTACGCGGAGATGGCCCTTGATCAGATAGATCCTGCGGAACCGCTCCATGCCCACCTGCAGGAAATTCGCAAGGCGGCCACTCGCTCCGCCGATCTGACCGGGCAACTGCTGGCCTTTGCCCGCAAGCAGACTATTGCCCCCAAGGTGCTCGACCTGAACGATACTATTGAAAGTATGCTCAAAATGCTCAGGCGGCTTATTGGTGAAGACATCAATCTTGCTTGGATGCCCGGAGCCGAAGTTTGGCCGATCAAGATTGACCCCAGCCAGGTCGATCAGATTCTGGCCAATCTGTGTGTCAACGCTCGGGATGCCATTGCGGATGTTGGTAAGATCACCATCGAAACGGGCAAGGCGATATTTGACGAAGCCTATTGCGCCGACCATGTTGGATTTGTTCCAGGTGAGTATGTATTGCTTGCCGTAAGCGACGATGGCAGCGGCATGACTCCAGAAACTCTGGATAAGCTTTTCGAGCCCTTTTTTACCACAAAAGATGTAAATAAGGGCACCGGGTTGGGGCTGGCCACCGTTTATGGCATTGTCAAACAAAACAACGGATTCATCAATGTATACAGCGAACCTGAAAAGGGCACTACCTTCAGAATCTACTTTCCCCGGCATGACACAGATGCGAAACAGATCCGAAAGAAAGCGCCGGTGGCACCCGATGAGCGGGGAAGAGAAACCATCCTGCTGGTGGAGGACGAACAGGCGATTTTGAGAATGACAACTTTGATGCTCGAACTGTTGGGCTACACCGTACTGGGGGCAAGCACACCGGGCGAGGCCATTCGCCTAGCCCGTGAGCATTCCGAAGAGATTCATCTGCTGATGACCGATGTGGTCATGCCCGAGATGAATGGACGCGATCTGGCCAGGAACCTATTGACGCTGTATCCGAGCCTCAAGCGTCTTTTCATGTCCGGTTACACGGCCAACGTGATCGCCCACCATGGCGTACTGGATGAGGGCGTGAACTTTATACAGAAGCCTTTTTCCAGGAAGGATCTGGCATACAAAGTGCGGGAGGCGCTGACCGGAACGAAATAAATGGGTCCAGGATATGTTATCCTCTCACAATATTTGATTGCTATTTCAAGAATTTGCTTGAAAGTACCGGGGTAGATAATGCAAGAAGGACTGTCTTCCATTAAAATAATTAGCTGTTAATCACCCATTGAAAAAACAGAAAAATATTGCCATGAATTCTGCAACCAAATCATCCAGTCGGCTTCTCTTGACTGCTTGCATCATAAGTTTTGCCAGTTTCTTCGCCTCTTATATGCGGATTCCGATCGTACCGTTGTTTGCAGCATCTCTTGGAGCTGATACTGTTCAGGTCGGCATGATCAATGGCTCCTTTATGCTAACGGCGGGTGTGCTTTCCATTCCGTCAGGTTTGCTCTCAGATCGCCTGGGGCGCCGACTTCCCCTCCTGGGCGGGATGATTCTTCTTTCCGTCTCATCCTTAATGCTGTACTGGAGCAATAGTCCACTTCAGATGGCCGCAATCTATCTTCTGTTTGGCATGGGACTGTCGGCCTTTTCGCCGTCCCTCATGTCTTACGTGGCTGATTTTACCCCTCCTGATATGCTGGGGCAAGCCTTCGGTTGGTACACTATGGCACTGTACGGTGGCATGACCCTTGGACCAGCCGCAGGCGGTTTCCTCGGAACGGTGTTGGGACTGCGGTCGGTATTCCTCATTGCCAGTGGGCTGATCTTTACTATGTTTCTCGTTGCCTTCGCTTTTCTCCCCGCACAATCCGTCGGGCACAGCAGGGGTGTAGTCAGTCCTGCCATATTGTCATCATTGATGAAACTCATGAAAAACCGCAAACTCATTGCCTGTCTTGTCGCCACGTTAGGCGGCTGTATGGGGTTTGGTATGTTCATCACCTTCATGCCGCTCTATATGAGAAGTTTGGAAATGGATACAGGACAAGTGGGGTTCGTTTTTGCTGCCCAGGCAGTAGCGAACGGCTTGTCGCGTTTACCGACAGGAAAACTGTGCGACAGAATTGCAGATAAAAGTGTCCTCGTTAGCTGTGGGCTGGCGGTTTTTGCATTTTCGCTTGCATGCTTCGGAATTTGTGACTCTGTGTTGTCGCTTATGGCAACAGCCGCAGTGATGGGGATCAGTTTGGGAATTGCTTTCACTGTGATCTGCACGCTGATTGTCGATATTGTCCCAATGGACTTTCGGGGGCTTGCCATGGGGTGCTACAATACCAGCGCTTATTTTGGCATGATGCTCAGTTCGATTGGCTTGGGGGCTATTATAAGGGAGGAGGGGTTTAAGGTCTGTTTTTTTCTGATCGGAGCCGTCGCAGTGACTGCAATGTTCTTATTCAGGATTCTGTATTATCGTCACAAAGGCACTGGCTGAAAAATATGAAAATGACGACCCGGTGTCCTTCGGAAATTAAAACCATGAACAATCAGACACGCCAGTTTTAGGCCATATGAAATCTATAACTATGACCAAGGGAAGAAAAAATGAAGACCAATAGAGATTTCCACGTTTCCATATTATCGATATTTCTTTTATGCCTTTCATTGTTTGCCATGTGTATACCCTCCCAGATTTCCGCTCAAGATAAAACTGCTGGGAAGAAGACCTTTGGAGCAGAATCAATCTGGAAACCCATGGACAAGATTATTCAGAACATTGGTAAATCATGCGAAAATGGTGGCGATTGTTTCATCAGTAAAATGATTGAAGAAGGAGCCTCCCCTGCTGCTGTAGAATTCACGAAGACCCTTATCAATAAAGATTTTCCATTCTGTTTCATGAGCTCTTTCCAGGAAATGGGACAGGTAGATCAGGTGATGGTCGATTGCCCGTTTATGGCCAACACCATGGGCTTTACGCTGCTGGTAAACGGCAAACCATCGATTGTTCTTCCGGGAGATAAGAAATACCTTGATAAAATCGATCTGACAAAGCATCCGAAGTATTCAGCCATCATCAAAAAGTATCCCAGAGCTGAACTGTGGTTTGAAGGGAATCTGGAGAAGATGGTTAAAACGTCTGATGGTGGTCAGAGTTTTATCTGGAGACATAGAATTCTTAACGGGTGTCATGCCTGTGAAATTGCCGGTACTGCTACCGTTGCATATGATTTTGACAAAAACGGTAAATACAAAGGTGTCCATTTATTGGGATTGAGCGAAGAGGACCTATGCCAATAGAAATAAAGATTTTCTCCGACTATATCTGACCATTCTGCCACATCGGCAAGGGCATTGTCGAAAAACTTAAGCAGACATACGACATTAATGAAACCTGGATTGGTTATGAACTTCATCCGGAAACTCCTCCTGAAGGGATACTGCTGGCTGAAAGATTCAAAGGTTACGATATTTCCCTGATGTTCGATAATCTTCGCCGGCATGGTAAAGAATTTGGAATTGTTTTCGGGGATCTGAGCGTCCTTTCAAACTCCCGACTTTCTCTGGAAGCGAGTGAATATGCCCGTGAAATGGGTAAGTATGAACAGTTTCATGAGCGGATGTTTCATGCATATTTTACCGAAGTCATGGACATTGGAAACGCCGAGATACTCTGTAATATTGCTTCTGGGTGTGGTCTTGACCCTGTCAATATGATGCTTGCCCTGAAGGATGGTTGCTACAAATTACGATTGGACGAAGCAAGGAAAGAAGGTCTGAAGATCCAACTGACTGGGGTGCCGACCTTTATGATCAATAACAAACACAAAATTGTCGGTGCTCAGCCAATAAAAGCATTTACAGATATTCTGGATAAGATAGCAAAGGCCAATATATGAAACTATCAGATCTATTGCCCCTGAGTTTGCCGCAAATGATTGTAACGGCAGGTACATAAATCTTGCCTACTTGATCGAAAACGGATCCGTCATACTTGTTTTAAGGCTAAGGCATATTGGGAGAAAGAAAACATTCCTTTTGCGGGTATTCCTGATCCTGATGGAAAAATCGGAAAACTCTATGGTCAGGAATGGAACCTGATAAAACTGGGAAGAATGCCTGCGATGTATATCATTGACCAGAAAAATGCTATTGCCTTTGCACAATATGCAAAGAATATGGCTGACATTCCCGAGAATGGAATGCTACTCCAGATTCTCTAAAAAAGATAATCTGATCTATAAAGTGAAAGTACACAGCAAAACAAATGAAGGCAAAAGCGTATGCTACTATGAATCGCTTCGGGCGAAGCTGAAAAATATAAATGAGGCTGATGATCCGGCGTCTCTGGCGAACTAATCATGAATGCCTTCTTTGCCAGTGTTGAGCAACAGGCAAATCCGGAGCTGCGTGGAAAACCAATTGCTGTTATTGGTTCCAATGGCAGAACAGTGATCACAACAGCCTCATATGAAGCCTGCAAAATCCGGGGCCCCCAGGTCATGCAGGGGTATTTCAACAAACGTCATTTCCAGTTCGTCGTCGGCTGATTTTCCATGGATTCAAGATCCTCCATGGATCGGGAAAGCATATCGAGAATGCGTTCTCTGGAATACAACGTCCCGGTTCCAATCCCGGGGCATTGGCAACGGGCTTTTTCCCATTGCCCTATCGATCGCATCTGGCTGAACCAGAAGGGATAGGTTCGGCACTGGAGCGGCCGGACCGGGTAAATCCGGCAGCCTTCATCATAAAACCGGCAACTGCCGTCCGCTTCCTCCGCAATGCTGAATCCCGATACAACCTGTCGCAGATGCATCCGGGTCAGATCGGATGCGGGCATCTTGAGAAAATCAGATAGGAGCTGGATTTCCCGATTGCTGATGCGGATGATGCCGGGATCTCCGGTGCAGCAGGCACCGCAGCGCCGGCATTCAAAGTGAATACCGGCATCAAAAAAATACCGGCCATGATATTGTTCGTCAGGGTTGCATTTCATATGGGTTTCGATCTATAAAAAGGCGTCGATTAAATGGCGAAAATCCGGTATCACGTTGTCCGGCTTTCGCTGCCGTCTTCACAGGCAGTGACGTAAGCGGCGCCTTCAGCGATTTCCCACAGGACATTAAAGTCATATACCTTCATGCCAAAATGGCTTTTTTGAGGTGTGGATGCGTAATAGGCGGGCCTGGGGTCCATTTTTAGCAATTGTTCGATGAGCAGCGTCAACCCCGGGTATCCGGACTGTTCCTTTTCAAGGCAAAAGGCTCTGGCTTCCGGACTGAAATCGACCCGTATCAGGGTTTCCGGGATACTCGGGGCAAATCCGCATCGGGCATTGGAAATGGCGTCGGCATAGGGCAGATAGGGCTTGATGTCCAGAACCGGGGTGCCATCCATCAGATCGACGCCGACAAGGTAAAGACGGGTTTCTTTCTTTTCCCGGACGATTTTCTCGAGCCGGACCGCGGACAGGCCGATGGGATTGGGCCGGAAGCCGGAACGGGTTGAGAAAACCCCGACCCGGCGGTTTCCGCCCAGCCGGGGCGGGCGGACAGTCGCTTTCCAGTTGTCCCGCATACCGGAATGGAAGACAAAGATGATCCAGACATGGGAAAAATCCGCGAGCCCTTTGAATGCCTCCATCTGATCGAATGGCGGAAACACTTTCAATATGGCGCGGGCTTCCGTTGCCAGGCCGGGCTGGCGGGGAATGCCGAATTTTTCCTTGAAACAGGAGTCGATGATGCCGATTGGTTTGAACGAGAATTCCATGGGGAATCATTATAATGGACGTGTTTGTTAAATGTCAAAATCCCTTTTCTTTCAAAGACCGGGGACAGTGGAAAGCGGATAAAGGAGTGCGATCATGAATGCGACCTCTTCGTATTTTCGGGATATTCCCTTGACTTCATTGACCCGTGTGGCGTCGGGCCAGGAAGACGCGGATCTGGCCATCCTGAACGCCAGGATTGTTAATGTGTATTCCGGTGAGATTCTCGATAACCGCACTGTCGGAATCAAGGGAGAATGGATCGCCTGGGTGGGGGAGTCTCCGAAGCAAGTGGACAAAGCCCATACCCGGATCATTGACGCCGGGGGAAAAACCGTGATTCCGGGCTTTATCGACGGCCATACCCATATGGCGTGGCTCACGGACCCGGCTGATTTTCTGGAAACCGTCATGAAAGGCGGCACGACAACGCTGATTACCGAGACCATGGAAACATTTCCGATCCTGGGCAGCGAAGGGGTAAAGGATTTTCTGGCCGCGCTCCGGAACCAGCCGATCAAAATATTCACCACGGCCCCGGCCATGGCTTCCATCAGCGGGAAAACCAGGGGAATGTCCGTTGCGGTGCTTTCCGACCTGCTGAACCAGGAAGGGATGGTCGGTCTGGGAGAGTCCTACTGGCAGGCCGTGGTTCAGGACCCGGATATATTTTTACCCATGTTCGGCCGGGTCCTGGCCGCCGGAAAACTCCTGGAAGGCCATTCCGCGGGCGCGAGCGGTAAAAAGCTCATGGCATACGCCGCGGCCGGCGTATCTTCCTGCCATGAGCCCATTTCGGCGGATGAGGTTCTCTCTCGCCTCCGGCTGGGTCTCTATGTCATGATCCGGGAAGGCAGCATTCGAAGGGACCTGGAGGCAATCTCGAAAATCAGGGACTTCGGCATTGATTTCAGGCGGCTGATTCTGGTTACCGACGGCGCGACACCCGAGGACCTGCTCCATAAGGGATACATGGAATTTGTTGTGCAAAAAGCCATTGACTGCGGATTTGATGCGGTTACGGCCATTCAGATGGCCACCCTGAACGTGGCGGAGCATTTCGGACTGGATGCCCTTGTCGGCGGCATTGCGCCGGCAAAACACGCCGATATGCTGATCGTCCCGGATCCCGCTACGATTGTCCCCGAGGTCGTGATCAGCCGGGGAAGGGTTGTGGCGAAAAACGGACAGGCGCTTGTGCGCCCCCGACGGCATGTATTTTCAAGGCAAAGCCTTGCCAGCGTCGATATCCCGGAGCCTTTAAAGCCCGTTGATTTTGCCATTCGCCCTCTGCAGGATGGGCCGCTGGTTCGGGTTCGGATCATCGACCTGATTACAGAGCTCGTCACTCAGGAACTTGAAATGGAGATGCCGGTTGCAGGCGGAGAGCTCCTTACCGACATCGGAAAGGACATCATCAAGGTGTCGGCGATCGACCGGGTCCATGAACCCGGAAATCGCTTTACAGGCCTGGTTCGGGGACCCGGCATGAAGTCCGGGGCCGTTGCTTCGAGCGCTGCCTGG
>CAIVVZ010000379.1 GCA_903909505.1 uncultured Desulfobacteraceae bacterium | reverse complement strand
ATATCTTTCCAGCATGTGAACGATCTCAGTCTGTACCTGCGATATCTGATTTTCTATTCTTTCTGATAGTAATCCCCTATCTCAGTGCAATCTTTCAATATATTATAGAATAATACTTGACAAGACATTTCTGGCACTTTAATTATTTTGTTGTATATTATGCAATAAAAATGAAAATAACAGTTTATGGATATTATTCATGGACAGCATCCCGTTGCCGTTGCAAACAGAATTTGAGAGGCTTTTGAGAAACAGGTCTGTTCAAAATGGCCTTCATCCGCTCTATAGAAAATGGTTGCGCTTCTATCTGAATTTTTGCCGAAAATATCGTTTTCCAGAAACTGAACGAAAAAGCCTGGATCATTTTCTGCTGAATTGGAAAGGTCGAGGGAGTTGTCAGGGCGAAGTCGTTGAAAGATCTGCACCAGCGTGATCTGGATCGAAAATTTGCGGATGTATTTCTGATGAATGCCTTGGAGCAGAAATACCCGCACGCTGCAACAATATTTTCTGCCAATGGTTTTTTCCGGATCTGATCTAACCCACGCTCATCTTTTTCGCGCGGGCGGTTGAACGCGTTTTTAGGCAATCAGTTCTTTGGGATTGCTCCATTCGAATAAGTGCTTCCATGTACAAGATTAATTCCCCGGAGCCACACTGTCCAAGGAGAGTTTGGCGGACACCCCGGCCTCGTCGGCGAGCGGTTGAACATCTATAATTTGCAGACGATCCGCCGGGACAGCGTTGGCATTCTGCAATTCCGCCGTGATCGCCTGGGCACGGTTCCCGGCGAGCTGCGATAACGCCTCATCGGGGGTAGGATCGCTCTCCACCAAACGTGCAAACATCTCCCCCGCCAGAAGATCCGATTGTTCCGGGCTCATCACTCCCGGCAAAATCTTGTAAAATTTCATCGAGCTCCATATCCTGGCAAAACCTTTGCGCTTCTTCTTGTTCGCGCCTGTTTCTTCCTGAGTGGCTCGCGGCTTGATCTCACCCTGCTTGACAGCGCGTTCGAGTTCATCCAGGGCCTTTGGACCGAATCGTTCCGTGAACAATTTTTCCAACGCGCCCTTGACCTTGGAATCACTAAAATCGATCGGTTCCAATTCCGCATCGGGTTTCGGTTGGGCACCCATGCGCACGACTACAGCGCGGCTCACGTTAATTTGTTTGAGTTCCAGACCGTCAATTTCCGGGCTATATTGCCCCTGTACCACCAGTTTCAGTTGAGGCCGTTTCTGCAGCGCTTCGGCCACCTTCTTCAGCTTCTCTTTTTCCGGCGGAAGGAGCTCGGCTTTTCCAGGATCGAATTCCACGGCGTTGAACTTCTCGGTGCCTCCTCCCAAGAGTGATCCCAGAGCTCGAAATGGCGCAGTCACTGCCTTGGTAATGATATTCATGAATGCTTTCCAGAGGACGGGACCGATGCTGAACTGGGGATCGTTGAGTTCGCCGCTGACGGGAAGCCCGAGATCGATGCGGCCGTTGGAATCCGCAAGCAGGGCAACGGCCAAATCCAGTGGTAGATTGACCGCGTCAGGGCTGTCCACCTTCTCCCCCAGCACCAGGTTATCCACAATGATCTTGTTGTCGCCCACCAGTTTGTTGGTTTGTATCTGATATTTGAGATCCAGGGATAGCTTCCCGGACTCGATCCGGCGGCCCGCGAACCTGCCGGAATAGGGGCTGATGTTGGCCATTTCCACATTGCGGAAGGTGACGGTGATGTCGGTGGATTGCTTGAAATCGTTGACATCCAGGGCTCCAGAGATCTTCACCGTGCCATATTGATCCACACCTCCGTCCAATTGGATCTCGGATAGAGATTTTTTATCCGATGAAAGCTTGCCCACCGTGCCCTTCAAGGCGTGAATCCGGGTCATGAATTTGGGCTTCAGACTCAGATCGGCAAATACCATGTTACCGTCCTCGATCTTTACCTTACCGATGCTGAAGGGGAAGGAATCGCCACTTCCCGCGGGTTGCGCGGTGGATCGCGGCGAACTCTTGGGAGTTGCATCCTTGAGCTTCGGCCTGGGTGGCGTTTCCGCACCACCGGCTCCGGACTGCTTTTTTACGATCTTCGTCAGGTTCAAGGTCCGATCTTCGGCAATGATCACTTCACCGACGGGCCTGGAAAGCCTGATTTCATCAATTTGAAGTCTGTTGGGCTCAATCGCCAGCTTAATCTTCGGAATCTTCATGTCACCCCAGCCAATGTAGGTTTCCTTCGAACCCGGTTGGTTCAGGCTGAGCTTTTCGACCCCCAAACTCCCCTCGTAGGACAGTTTGGAACCGCCGCCCGGTTGACCATAGCGAATGACGCCATCGGTGGATACCGCAGCGGAATTGAGGGTGAGCGTGATAAAAGGATCGAGATAGGGTTGCAAGACAGTGAGGTCCACTCCGGTTAGATTGACCTTCGCCTCAACCGATGACGATACCGGATCGACTTTGCCGCGCAGTGCCACCTTGCCGCCTTGCTCCAATCCAAAACCCACTTCAAAATTCATGGGCGACTTGCCGTCAACCTCGGACAACCGCACGTTAAGGTCCCGAAGCTGGTTGAGAGGCTTCTCCGCAAGGACCGTCCGGTCCATCACCTCCGAGCGGAAATTGTCCAGTTCAAAACGCTTAAGGAGAAACTTCCAGGCAGATGGCTGGCTTGAATCCGGTTTTGATCCTGCCTGTTCCGGAGTGCCGATTTTTCCGGCAAACAGTTGTTCCCAGTTGATTTTTCCATCCCGGTTACGCCCGACATCGATGTGACCATCGCTTAGATTGATGCGTGCAATGGTGAGGGCCTTGGCCCTAAGATCGACCTCACCCCCCTCGAGAACGAATCGCTGAGCCTCGAATAGCGCTTTGGGGTCCCCTTTGACGCCAAGATGCAGACCTTTGAGTTCCGTGGCGATTTCCTTGATCGCGATTTGAGTTTTGCGACCCGCCTCGATGTTTGCTTTCAACCCGATTGAAATACCATCAATACCACCAGCGACCGGCGATGACCAGCTCAGGTCTTCCAGACCCAAGGCCAACTCTTTGATATCAATGGCACCAATATTAACCGTCCAGGGTGCTTCCCCTGCGGGATCGGGATGCGAAATGGCCGGGGCTTCCTTGCCCGCCGGAGCGGGCTGTTCGGGCAGCGCCCCTTCAAGGCTGCTTTCCGAAGGGCTCGGAGCCGATACCGATTGGGCTACCTTGCGGGCCACGGCCTTTCCTTTGCGGGACAGGATCTGCTCCCAGTTGACCTTTCCCTGCTCGTCCACGCCGATATCAATATGGCCCTGGCTCAGTCCGATGCGCGCAACATTGAAGGCGTGTGCACCCAGATTCAGTTCCCCCCCTTCCAGAAACAATCGCTGAGCCGCGAACAACGGTCTGGGCGCGGCCTTGATGCCAAAGTGCACCCCTTTTAATTCGGTGACAATGTCTTTGACCGCAACCTGTGTCTGAACCCCGGCCTCCAGGGTTGCCTGAGAACGGATCGAAATGTTTGAGATCCCGGCAGCCATTGGTAAGGACCGGCTCAAGTCCTCCAGATCGCAGGCCATGTCCTTGATCTCAAAGGCTTCGACGCTAACCGTCCAGGGCGGTCCTTCAGAGGGAGCGGGCGGGGCGCCGGCTTCCGATACCGATGGCCCGGTTTCCTTGCCT
>CAIVVZ010000378.1 GCA_903909505.1 uncultured Desulfobacteraceae bacterium | reverse complement strand
GAAAAAGCAACCGAACTGCTGCAGTGTTTCTGGATCAAATTCAACAACCACCCTGCCCCCCCGAAAGTCGGAATCACGGCCCTCGAAAGCAACACTTACACCGATTTTGCACTGATCAACCTGGGCGGCGTTAAGGCGGATGGCTCCGATGCCGTGAACGAACTCACTTTTGTGATCCTTGATGTAATTGAGGAAATGCGGCTGCTGCAGCCCAGCAGCATGGTTCAGATCAGCAAAAAAAACCCTGACCTTTATCTTCACCGGGCCCTGAATATTGTTAAAACCGGTTTCGGACAGCCCTCCATTTTCAACACCGATGCCATTGTACAGGAACTCCTGCGACAAGGCAAGGACATCGTTGATGCCAGAAACGGCGGTGCAAGCGGCTGTGTTGAAAGCGGTGCATTCGGCACGGAAGCCTATATCCTGGCCGGGTATTTTAACCTGTCAAAAGTGCTGGAGATTACCCTCCATAACGGTATTGATCCCCTGACCCGGCAAAAAATCGGTCCTCAAACCGGGGATTCATCTGACTTTGCGACTTTCGGGCAGTTGATGGAAGCTTTCCGTATCCAGCTAAACCATTTTGTCCAAATAAAAGTAAAGGGAGAAAACATCATCGAAAAGCTCTTTGCCACTTATCTCCCGGTACCTTTTCTATCCATCCTCATCGACGATTGCATTGCCAACGGCCGCGATTACAATGCCGGTGGGACCCGCTATAATACCATGTATATCCAGGGAGTCGGGCTGGGAAGTCTCACCGACAGCCTTACAGCGATCCGATACCATGTATTTGATGAGAAAAATCTGACAATGAATGAGTTGATCACTGCACTTGATTCAAATTTCAATGGAAAGGGAAAGCTCCGTTACGACCTCATTTATAAAACGCCGAAATACGGGAATGACGATGATTATGCCGATACGCAGGCACTGGAAATATTCAATTTGTTCTATGATGCGGTGAATGGCCGGCAGTCTCCCCGGGGAGCCACGTATCGCATTAATATGTTGCCGACCACCTGCCATGTGTATTTTGGAAGCAAAATCGGGGCTATGCCCGATGGCAGGCTGGCTCATGAGCCCCTGAGTGAAGGAATTTCGCCGGTTCAGGGAGCCGATCAGAAGGGTCCGACAGCCGTACTGAAATCGGCGGCAAAAATCGACCATATAAAAACCGGAGGCACCCTGCTGAATCAAAAATTCACTCCGTCCTTTTTTGAAGGAGAAGATAGCATTGCCCGGCTGGGAAGCCTGGTCAGAAGCTATTTCCGCATGGACGGGCACCATATCCAGTTCAACGTGGTATCAGCCGCTACACTGAAAGATGCCCAGAAGCATCCCGAAAAATACAGGGATCTCATTGTGAGGGTTGCCGGTTATTCCGATTATTTTAACGACCTGGGCGAAGATCTGCAGAATGAGATCATTCACCGGACCGAACACGATGGATTCTGAAATCCGGTAAGACCCGGTGTTAAGCAGGACCTTCGCAGGCAACATTTGAGAAAAGACATAAATTAGCCCACTGATACAGCCCTTATGCAACCAGATTATGAAATAAAGCCAGGCCGTGGAATAGGCAATATACTTTTCGGGACCGAAAGGGAAGAACTATTTGAGATGCTGGGTGACCCGGATGAAATTGAGATT
>CAIVVZ010000377.1 GCA_903909505.1 uncultured Desulfobacteraceae bacterium | reverse complement strand
CAGTTATCGACGCCAGCGCTGCGGCGGCAGTAGCGGGAGAGAGCCTCAGCCTGGCAAGAAATACCCTTACCCTGGCAAAGGAGATCGTTCCGGAGATCAATGTCGCCGGAGAGCGGCCCCGTATTGGCGTATTTATCTGCAGATGCGGTATCAACATTGCCGGCGTCGTCAATGTTCCTTCAGTTGCGGAGTATGCGGCAACCCTTCCCTTTGTTGAATTTGCAACCGATAATCTCTATTCATGTTCCCAGGACACCCAGGATAATCTGGTCAGCATCATCAAACAGAAAAACCTGAACCGGATTGTAGTGGCTGCCTGTACTCCCAAAACCCATGAACCCCTGTTTCAGGAAACCCTGGTCAATGCCGGTCTGAACAAGTATCTGTTTGAAATGGCCAATATCAGGAATCACGATTCCTGGGTTCACAAGACATGTCCTGAAAAAGCCACTCAAAAGGCCAAGGATCTGGTGCGTTCGGCAGTGGCCAAGGTAGCACTGACCCTGCCGCTCAAGGAATCCGATCTTCAGATCAAGCCGTCCGCGCTGGTCATCGGCGGCGGTATTTCCGGTATGGCTGCAGCCCAAAGCCTGGCGCATCAGGGCTATGAAACCCATCTGGTTGAAAAAAGCGGCCAGTTGGGAGGACAGGCCCGAAATCTTTACCATACGGCCAAAGGCGAGAATGTTCAGGAAAAACTGTCTGAATTGATTCAGGACATTCAGAAAAATGAACTGATACATGTGCATCTGGACTCGAACCTGGTTCAGGTGGATGGATTTGTGGGAAGCTTTAAAAGCACCCTTCAAACCAACGGAAAAGATGAGATTCTGGAACATGGCGTTGCAGTGATCGCCACCGGTGCTTACCCCCTGATGCCTTCCGAGTATGCGTACGGCAAAGATGTCCGAATATTAACCAGTCTGGAGCTGGACCGCAAGTTCATGAATGATGATCCATCGCTCAAGGCGCTAAAATCCGCTGTGTTTATCCAGTGCGTGGGTTCCAGGGAGCCGGAGCGCCCTTATTGCTCCCGCGTTTGCTGCACCCATTCCGTTGAGAATGCACTCGAGCTGAAACACCGGAACCCGGATATGAATGTATATGTGTTATATCGGGATATCCGGACTTACGGTGAGCGGGAATATCTCTACAAAGAGGCCAGGGGAAAAGGGGTTATTTTCATTCGTTTTTCCGTGGATGACAAGCCACAGGTAGCATTGGACAACGGGCGATTGACAGTTCGGGTGAAGGATCACATTCTGGGACGTCCCCTCGAACTGGAAACCGATCTGATTACCCTGGCCACGGCGATTGTCCCAAACAGGGATGAGAAACTGGCGAACTTCTTTAAAGTTCCGCTGAATGCCGATGGTTTTTTTGTGGAACGTCACGCCAAATTGGGGCCTTCAGAGTTTGCAACCGACGGCGTGTTTCTTTGCGGCATGGCCCATTATCCCAAGCCTATCGACGAATCCATTGTTCAGGGAAAGGCCGCAGCCTCACGCGCAGTTACGCTGCTGGCCCGTGAAATTATTCAAACCAGCGGCACGATTGCCGAAGTCGTTCCAACAACCTGCAGCTCTTGTGGGGTGTGCGTATCGATTTGTCCATATTCTGCTCCCTCGTTTATTGAGGAAGCAGCCCGCTTCAATCCGGGGAAGGCCCAGATCAATCCTGTGCTTTGCAAGGGCTGCGGGCTTTGTGTGGCGTCCTGCCGCTCCGGGGCCATTCGGCTCAAGGGCTTTGACAATGATCAAATATTCGCGCAGATATATGCGCTGAATGAAGCTGTTTAATTTATGGATACCAATTGCCGGCCGCAGCCTTTAAGGATCGCTTCCTTTAAGGTGGTCGGCGTTTTGGTAAAGGAGTTAAAATAATGACCGAGTTTGAACCCAAAATCGTCAGTTTTTTATGCAACTGGTGCAGTTATGGGGCGGCGGATCTAGCCGGGGTTGGGCGAATGGAATATCCGTCCAACATCCGGGTGATCCGGATTCCCTGCACGGGCCGAATGAGTCCCAAATTCTTCCTGTCGGCGCTGAGTGAAGGGGCCGATGCAGTCTGGGTATCCGGGTGACATCCCGGCGAATGCCATTACCTGGAAGGTAATTATTATGCCCGGAGAAAATTTGGACTGTTTATGAATTTAATGGAACATATGGGGATTGAACCGGGGCGACTTCAGTTTTCCTGGATCAGCTCTGCGGAATCCACCAAGTTTGTCGAGGTGGTCAAGACCGTTACAGCATCCGTAAAAGCCCTGGGTCCAAATACAACATATAAAAAACAAGCAGTTAAGGTAGCTTAACATGTCCGGATACCAAGATAAAATCAAAGAAGCCGCCCAGCGGCTTCTGAAGGATGGAAGCGTTGATATGGTCATCGGGTTTCGAAAAGGAACCCTGCCGATGATGAATGAGCCCTGCTTTATCCGTCGGCCCGAAGATGTCCATCAACTGGTGTGGGACAGCAACTGCGGCATCAACCTGGCAAACTATCTGACCGATCGGAAGGAAAAGATTGCGGTTGTGGCCAAAGGATGCGATTCCCGAAACATCGTAACCCATATCATTGAGAACAAGATCAAGCGGGAAAAGCTGCATATTATCGGCGTTCCCTGTCAGGGGATGGTGGATAAGCGAAAAATCGCCTCCCTGTTCGGAGACGGCATTATAGACGTGATGGAAGACGGCGATGACCTGAAAATCAAAGTTCAGGGGAGCGAAAAAAGTCTGAAGAAAAAGGATGTGCTTCAGGAAAACTGCGCGACCTGCATTCACCGCAACCCCGTGCTCTTTGATGAGCTGGTGGGCGAATTGGTGACAGAGCAGACGGACGTGGACCGCTATGCCGATGTCAGCCGGGTGGAAGCCATGTCGCCCCAGGAAAAATGGCAGTATTTTGAAGATCTGCTCTCTCCCTGTGTCCGGTGTTACGCCTGCCGCAATGCCTGTCCGCTCTGTTACTGCCCGACATGTTTCGTGGACGAATCCCGGCCCCAGTGGGTAGGTAAAAGCCAGGATCCCGTGGATATTCGAACATTTCATTTCTTAAGGGCCTACCACTGTGCCGGCAGGTGCACGGATTGTGGCGCCTGTGAGCGGGCTTGCCCGGTGGGCATCAAAGTTCGGCAGTTTACCAGCAAACTCAACAAGGACGCCTTTGACATGTTCGGATGGGAAGCTGGAATGACCCTGGATCAGCGTCCGCCGCTGGATACGTACAAACCGAATGACCCCAATGATTTTATTAAATAAATAAGGTCTGTTACCATGAAAGTTCTCACCATCGACAAAAAAGATTGGGACGCCGGCATTGAAAGGACAAAATCGTCTTATCAGGTGTTTGGCCCTGTAAAAGAAAAAGAGTGGCATTGCTTTAAAGCCCTTGGCAAGGATGAAAAGCCGGACATGACTTACACCAACACCCGGCTTTCTCCGAAATTTCTGGTTCAACCGCAGACGGAGCCGATGTTTACCTATACTCTGGATGAAAGCCAGCCGGATCATCATATTCTGAAAGAAATCCACAAAGACCCAAGCCCCAAGGCCTTGGTCGGTATCCGGCCCTGCGATGCATCGGCGTTTCTGCTGGTAAAGCGCAATTTCGACGCCCCCCAGTATCAGGACCCTTATTGGCTCAAGGCTTACAGCGCCATGACCTTTGTTGGGTTTGCCTGCAATGATCCGTGTCCCACCTGTTTTTGTACATCCGCCGGATGCGGCCCCTTTCATGAGGCCGGCCTGGATGTGCTGCTGGTGGATGACGGAGACCGTTTTCTGGCAAAATCCCTGACGGATAAAGGCAATGTGTTTCTGGCTGCCGCCGGATGGAAAGCTCAGACGGACGATGCCGGAAAAATAGACGCCCTGAAACAGGCGGCTGAATCCAAGATCGGCTCTCGTGTTTCAACGGATAATCTGAAGGCCAAGGAAACCACGCAGATCTATGATGCGCCGTTTTGGGAAGATACCGCTTTCTCTTGCATCAACTGCGGCACCTGCACCTATTCCTGCCCCACCTGCTGGTGTTTCGATATCCAGGATGAAAACCGGGGAAATTCGGGCGTCCGGCTCCGGAACTGGGACAGTTGCATGTTTCCGCTCTTTACCATTCACGGTACCGGGCATAACCCCCGGGGCGCCAAAGTGCAGCGGGTGAGGCAGCGGTTTATGCACAAGCTGAAATATTATGTGGACAAGTATGATAATGGAATCCAGTGCGTGGGTTGCGGTCGGTGCGTCCGCCTCTGTCCGGTTAACATTGATATTCGCAAGGTCTGCAACCAGATGAATGATTATGATCCCGCAGCCTGCGTCTGCCCGGCTTAGCCAGAAAAGGGGGTGTACTGTGCAAAATCCGTATTTGCCTTATCCGGTTCGGATTGATGAAATCATTACCGAAACCGAAGACAAGAATCTAAAGACATTCAAATTTGTTTTTCTCGATCCAAGGGATGAAGAAAAATTCGCCTACAAAGCCGGACAGTTTGCGGAACTGTCGGTTACCGGAAAGGGGGAAATCCCCATCGGGATCGCCTCTTCTCCGACTGAAAAAGGGTTTGTGAAATTCACCGTGAACAAGGTGGGCCTGGTGTCCACTTATCTGCATGCCATGAAGGTCGGTGACATCATGGGACTTCGGGGACCGCTGGGGAATTCCTATCCCTGGGAGACCATGGAAGGAAAGAACGTGGTGATCATTGGCGGCGGATTTGCCTTTACCACCCTGAGGTCTTCCATCGTGTACATGCTGGATCCGGCAAACCGCTCCAAGTTCAAGGACATCAATGTCATATACGGAGCCAGGTCGCCCGGCATGCTGCTGTATCGGGATGAACTGGCTGCCTGGGAACGCCGCGATGATATTCACATGCACATCACGGTGGATGCGGCAAGCGATCCCGGCTGGAAATACAATGTCGGGTTTGTGCCGACCATCACCGAACAAAAAGCACCCGAGGCGGGTGACGATACCTATGCCATTATCTGCGGACCGCCCATCATGATCAAGTTTACCCAGCCGGTCCTGGACAAGATGGGATATGCGCATGACCACATCATCATGTCGCTGGAAAACCGGATGAAATGTGGCATCGGCATGTGCGGGCGGTGCAATGTGGGAAAAGAATTCGTATGCAAGGACGGACCGGTGTTTACGCTGGCGCAGCTGACGACCATGCCCAAGGAATATTAATGGCTGAAGCGCTTCAGACTCAAAGCCCAAGGCTTTTGATGCTTGTAATATCCTTCAAGCTTCAGTCTGAACATCAAGCGTTTAATTTTTCATATTGACAATATCCGGCCGATGCTATAATTAACTTAGCTTATTTCAATAAGATTGTAGGCAGAATGCCATTAGAATAATTCAAATAAACCAAGGAGGAATGTAAATGCCAGAAATCGAATTTCAGGGATCAACGTTTGTGGTTGATGAAGATGGTTTTATTGATTCATATACAAACTGGTCAGAAGGTTGGGTACAGTTTGTGAAAAAAGAAGAAGGTATCGACGAGCTGAACGAAGAACACCGCAAGGTTATCACCATGCTCAGAGAGTACTATGAAAAGAACGGTATCGCTCCGATGGTTCGCGTACTTTCCAAGGTTACCGGTTTCAAGCTGAAACATATCTACGAGCTGTTTCCGTCAGGTCCGGGCAAGGGAGCCTGTAAAATGGCCGGCCTTCCGAAACCGACCGGCTGCGTCTAATCCTTTTCTTTTTTTGAAGGCAAATACGGCCTTCACGTTATTTAAAGGTCCTGCAAGCAATTGCAGGACCTTTTTTTATGTCCTTCCCCTGAGACTCAGCCCTTCTGTCCGTCGACAGAAGGCAGCCATTACAAAAGAACAGCCGGATTTTCATCAAAAATACTCCTTCCCATGATCTTGAACAGACAAAACGCCGGTACATTGCCATCGCAACGATGACTTTTACAAGGTCATCATAGATGAATGAGAAGGGGGGGGGATGAATACCTGGTACGAAACTGTTCTTGACACCATCCGGGACAGATGTTACGCAAAACCAATCAATTGAAAAAGGGATCATCAGTGTTAAGGAAATCCTCATGCCCCTGAAAATGGGCGATGCGGATGCCTTTCGTCAGGCCATCTTCAATCTCGGAGCCGGGGTGAACGATTTTTACCGGTTTTGGGGCAGGGAACCCTGAAAGCGGCCGAGCACTATGGCGGAGCAGACTTTGCCTGTGTGCTCGGCCAGGAGATGGCCGGATATGCCACCGGAGAAGTTTTCTTCGTTAACGATTTTCAGAGGTGACTACATGGAAGGGCCCGGTTGACTCTGTTTCCCTTCAGGCCCTCAAGGGCGCTTACGCCGAGCGTATTCTGGAACTGGCAAAGGACGATGCAGGGTGATTCTTCTCCGGCTGATTCTGCTCTTTCCGTCGCTACTGTTTTTCCCGCTTGCATTTTGCCTGGCAGGGGATGGCGTAGCGCCGGCCGCTTCAAGTCAGACGACTGCCATCGTGGCCACATTCGGCTCCCGGATCATTCTATCATCTCTCTGGACGCCCGAAGAATTGATGGGAAAGCCGGAAGACAAATTTGCGGTTCAGCAGACGGTATCTTTCAATAGAAATCCGCCCCAGCGCGCGATCCCTGTAACTATCCAAGCGCCGCTGAACCCGGAATTGCAGCACTCCATACGACGGGTGGCGCCGATTGGTGGAATAAAAGTCATTGCGCTGACATTTGATCTCTGTGAATCGGCAACCGAAAAATCCGGCTATGACGCCCATATCGTCAATTATTTAAGGGAAAACAGCGTCAAGGCGACGTTTTTTGCCGGCGGGAAATGGATGCTTTCGCATCCCGACAAAACCATGCAACTCATGACAGACCCGCTTTTCGAGGTCGGGAACCATTCCTGGAGTCATGCCAATTTTCGGACGATTGATTCCGGCCGCATGGATACGCAGATCCTTTGGACCCAGGCGCAATATGAATTGCTTTGGGAAGCACTCCGGGAAAAAGTGATTGCCAAACAGATCGACCCGTCGGAAATGAACAAAATCCCCAGAACGCCCCTGGTTTTCCGGTTTCCTTACGGTGCTTGCAGTCCCATCGCTTTGGATAAGCTCAAGCATTATGGATTGCCCGCAATCCAGTGGGACGTCGTCACCGGAGACCCGGCAAGGGGACGCTCCCCCCTGGAGATAGCCCAAGTGATTTTACAGCAGGTTCGGCCCGGTGCCATCATCATTTGCCATGCGAACGGACGGGGATACGGGACTGCTGCGTCGCTGCCTCTTTTTGTTCCGAAGCTGCGCGCACTGGGATATGATTTCCTGACGGTCAGCGAACTGTTGACCCATGGCCCGGCGGTTTCCAGTATGGAGTGCTATGAACTCACGCCCGGGGACAATCTCCGGTATGACAGAAAAATCGGGGTGAACCAGGGTGACAATCGCTGAAATACCTTTTTCGGCAAGACATTACAGCTTGGCTTTATGTGAGCTGTCTGGGATGGAAGATCAAAATGCCCGGTCCATCAGCAAGGTGCTGGCATGCATGGATCCCTGGCTTTGTTTGGGTTATACGGAGGACGGCCTGTTTCGTTATCTGATCCGATCTGATCCAGCCCTGAATCGGTATGCCGTCGTCTTGTCCGAAGAGACGGCAGGCGTGGTCTGTGTCCGGTATCCCTGGCTTCGGGGGCCGTATATCGAGCTGCTGGCAGTTTTTCCCCCGCATCAGGGCAAGGCCATAGGCCGGGAGATTGTCGCGTGGATGAAAGATGAATGCTGCGGCGTATCAAACAATATCTGGACAACGGCGTCCTCGATTAACGTCCCGGCGCTATCGTTTTACAAAAAAAACGGGTTCACCGAAATCGCGCAATTGCCGGATCTTGTGGCCAGCGGTTTCAGTGAAATCCTGCTCCAAAAGAAATGCCGATGACCGATTATTATGAAATCCACGCCAGCGATTACCACGACAAGACTTTTGCGGCGGATCCGTCCATTTTTTTATCCCCCTTTGTTCAGCTTCTCCCCCCTCAGTCGCGAATCCTGGATATTGGCTGTGGTTCGGGCCGGGATTTGCTCTGGCTGAAACAACGCGGATTTGAACCCACCGGGTTTGAACATTCCGCTTCTCTATCGAAGCTGGCCAGAAAACACACCGGGTGTCCGGTAATTGAAGGAGATCTGGAGGCCTTTGATTTTTCGATGGGGTCATGGAATGCCATCATGCTGGTCGGGTCGCTGATTCATATTCCCCATGAGCGATTTCTTCCCACGATTCAAAAAGTCCTCTTCGGTTTTTCTTCCCCCTGTATGCTGCTGCTGACGCTCAAAGAAGGCGATGGCAAAATTCACT
>CAIVVZ010000376.1 GCA_903909505.1 uncultured Desulfobacteraceae bacterium | reverse complement strand
TCTGGGACTCAAGCTGAAAGAGATGGTGGTTATTCCCAATCTTGCTGGAAACCTGAGCCTGTAACAATCGACATATTTTATGCCACAAAAAACACGAATTAAAGACGTAAGATACTAAATAATCTTGAATTAGCGCGGTTTATTCTGTCGCTTTTTGAGAACTGATAACGCACTGGGGTCATGATCGAGCAAAACCAACGCGCTGCTAATGGCTCGGCTAGGCAATAAATCGCCACTTTCATATTTCTGGAACGCCCGCGCCCCTCCGCCAATCATCAATCCGGCGACTTCTTGCGTAAGATGCAATTTTTTTCGGATGCGCCGAATATCCTCCGGCTCAAGAAGTACTTCGCTACGAGCCTTAACGCGATTCAACATCCGATCAGACAGTTTCATGTCTTTATCGGTATGAATGCTTTCATCGGACTGGTCGCAATACCACCCTGGCATGTCGAAAGTCATCGACTCGCCTTTGTAGGTTAGCGTCAATGGACGCACATCGCGGTGCATCGGGGCACCCGTCTCTGGACAGATGGGATTATTCATCGCCTTTCTCCTTAAACGACAGCGACAAAAACTCAGTTACAACATCCGAATTTGACGTACAGTACGCCAACAAGCGAAGGGACATGATACACGTCTTACCACAACCGATAATCGGCATAAGCCGTCATGGATTTATAAAAAATGCTCCCGACGCATAACCTGTATCGTATCCACAATTTCCGAACGTCCAAAGCCAAGCGCTGCGGCGCTTCGTAAGGCAGTACCTGTGACAGCAAGCTTTTCCACGCGATTAAACGCGGCTTTAAAGGCATCAAGGTCGTAAGTCGGCTTTCGCTTATCTGTCATGTGAACATGATACACCTTTATGGTGTGAAATCAAGTCAAATTGCGGCAAACACGCCCCTCCCCCACATTTCGGCAATTTCGGATTTAGGTCGGACTGGTTCGAGGTTCATCGGGGGAGGGGGTGCCGCTCTATCATCCGATGATCAGGCTTTCCTTCTGAGTGATCTTCTGTTTGACAATGGGCGAGGCTGCCCGGAAGCATTTCAGGAAATGAGGTAGTCGCCGGATTCGGGGTCAAGGCCATATTCCTTGAGCCTTCGCCACAGCGTTGTGCGGGGAAGGCCCAGGATTTTGGCGGCCAGATGACGGTTGTAATTGGTTCTTTGAAGTATCGTGGTAATGTAGCGTTTTTCCATTTCTTCCAGGGTTTCCATCTCCAGGGTTTCAAAGGTTTTAAAATCGAGTTTCTGGAGGTCCGGCGGAAGATCGATCACTTGAATGCGGCTCTGGTCGGTCAGCGCGATGGCCCGCTCGATGATATTTTTCAGCTCCCGGATGTTTCCCGGAAAATCATAATGCATCAGAATCTCCAGTGCCTGCGGGGAAAGTCCTTTGACTTTTTTCGCAAAACCTTTGTTAAAATTGTCTACAAAATGCGAGATCAGCAGCGGGATATCGTCCCGGCGCTCTGCCAGCGTCGGAAGCTGAATGTTGACGACATTCAGGCGATAAAAAAGATCTTCCCGGAAGTTCCCGGCTTCGACTTCTTTTTTCAAATCACGGTTCGTGGCGGCGACAATGCGGATATCCAGATCTATCGGACGAATGCCCCCGACCCTGAAAATTCGCTTTTCCTGAATGACATGCAGCAACTTCACCTGCATGGAGTGAGGCATTTCACCGATTTCATCCAGAAAAACCGTGCCGCCCGCGCCCGATTCGATGAGTCCGATCTGCGCGGTCGAGGCGCCAGTAAACGCACCTTTTTCATGCCCGAAAAGCTCGCTGCTGATGAGCTCCTCGGTAAATCCGCCGCAGTTAAACGATACAAAGAGAGAATTTTTCCGGTAACTCAACGCGTGGATAGCACGGGCCACAAGTTCTTTGCCGGTGCCGCTTCTTCCCTGAATCAGCACGTTGCAGTCCACGGCCGCCACTTTTCGCGTTAGCGCGAAAACTTCCTGCATGGCGGTGCTTGCTCCCACGATGCTGTTTATGGAGTCTCTTTGGGCAATGGCCTCTCGGAGACTTCGGTTTTCAGATAACAGCCGGATTTTTTCAATGGCGTTTTTGGCAAGCAGCCGGATTTGATCCAGCTTGAGCGGCTTGACGCTGTAGTGATAAGCGCCTTTTTTGATGGCTTCAATGGCTGAATCGATGGAGCTGTAACCGGTGATGACGATGACTTCCGTATCCGGGCTCATTTTTTTAACCCGCTCCAGAACCGTCATGCCATCTGCATCCGGCATTTTCAGATCCGTGAAAACCAGATGAAATCCCTTGCCGGCCATTTGCTGGAAAAAGGGTTCGACCGCAGTGAAGGCTTCGACATCGTAGGTGCAGTCGCGTGAGTCTTCCCCTGTCTTTTCCAGGGCGTTTTTCAGGCGGCTTCCGACAATTCGTTCGTCATCGATGACTGCAATGCGAATATTCATCAGGCTTCCCCACCCTTATCCGGAACCGGCAGATAAATTGAAAACGTCGTGCCGCTATGAACCTGGCTTTGAACTTCAACATATCCCCCATGTTTTTTGACCAGCGCATAAGTTACCGCCAGGCCCAGACCTGTCCCCCGGCCAACCGCCTTTGTCGTATAAAACGGCTCAAAAATATGTTCCAGGTCTTCCGGCTTGATGCCGATTCCCGTATCCTGAACAGTGATTTTGATGGTTTGGTCAGGCGTGCGGGATGCGTTGACCACGATGGATCCGCCGCCTGGCATCGCCTGGATGGCGTTAATAAAAAGATTTAAAAAAACCTGCTCCAGATTGCGAAAATTACCCAAAACGTGTGGAATATCCTGAGAAATGGCCGTCTCCACCACTATCCCGGAAAGCATGGTCTGGTTTTTGACCAGCTTGAGCGCTTTTTGAATCACGTCCTTTATGTCCAGGTCCGTAAACGAAGGCATCTCGTTTCGCGAAAAATCCAATAGATTTTTGATGATGTCTCCGGCCCGTTCCGCCTGACTCAGCACATCAGAAACCAGTTCCCTGCCTTCCGATTCGGAAAGCGTGCCGTAATCTTCCAGGATCGATTCCGCCGTCAGATAGATATTGTTGATCGGGTTGTTCAATTCATGGGCAATGCCGGCGGTGAATGTGCCGATGGCCGCAATCTTCCGGGACTGCACCAATTGCTCCTGTTTGGATTCCAGTTCTCCCGCCATCCGGTTAAAGGCGTAAATCAACATGGAAATCTCATCCTTGGCGTTTTCTTCATAGTGGATGGGGCTGAGGTCTCCCAGAGCGACCCGGTCGATGGTTCGGCGAATCAGGGCAAGGGGTTTGAGGATTCTGTTAAAAAGCAGTTGGGCAATCAGCATGGAAAGCACGACAAAAATCGCCAGAAATACAAATGGCAGTCCCAGTATTCCGGCAAGCGCCAGATGGATTCTTTCCCGCTTGAGCGAAAGCAGCTTTTCAGCAAAGTCGCCGATGGCTTTTCCCTTCAAACGGATCGATTCATCCTGTTTTTCGGTGACAATGCTGTCCTGCTGGGATACAAACGCTTCGATCATGGATTTGTAATCATTTAAGTCCAGTTGGAACCGATGATATTCCTTCCCGGCTACCCGCTCGATATCTTTATTGATGTTTGTCGAAATTTCAATGGCTTTATTGATATAAATCAGGTTTTCATCCAGACTACGTCTGTCGTGATAAAAAAGAAAATTCTTTTCATACCGCCGCGCTTCCAGAATATTGTTGAACATATCCTCGAAAAATTCGCTGACCGTAACTTTCTGCTGAACGGTCTCGATGCTCCACCAGTCAAAGATCGTCAGCGCGCCCACACTTGTCAGGAAAATCGCAAAAACCGTGATGATTTTTCCCCGGATTGTCATGGATTTCAATTGAAACACTCCCCTTGTTATTCGATGACCCGCTCCACGATGGATTTGATATCATCCGCCAGCAGCACTTCCAGGCCTTCACAGGATTCGGGCTCCAGATTGTTCACATCCACGGCGTTTCGTCTGGGGAAAATCACGACCTTGATACCTGCCCGCTGGGCTGCCAGAATTTTTTCACGAACCCCGCTGATCGGAAGAATCCGGCCGTTCAGCGTCAGCTCTCCGGTCATGGCCACATCCCTGCGCGCCGGTCTTTGCGTCAGCAGCGATATCAGCGCCAGCGCAATGGTGATTCCGGCTGAAGGACCGTCTTTTGGGATCGCGCCGCAGGGAAAGTGAATGTGAATATCGGCGTCCTTAAAAAAATCCGGCTGAATTCCGAAAAAATCTCCATGGCTTCGCAGAAAGCTGAGCGCTGTCTGAGCCGACTCCTGCAGGACATTTCCCAGGGACCCGGTTAAAATAAGCTGCTGGCTTCCTTTCATCTTTGTCGCTTCAACGAGTATGATTTCTCCGCCCAGTTCAGACCATACCAGACCGGTTGTCACCCCCACCTGATTTTCGGTTTCGGCAATTTCATGCGCGAATTTGCGTGGCCCCAGAAGCTGCTCCACCAAGCTGTCTTCCACGTTCACCACACAGGTGTTGTCCGGGTTATCCAGACAAATCCGGGCAAGTTTCCGGCACACATTGGCAAATTCGCGCTCCAGATTGCGAAGACCCGCCTCCTGGGTATAATCGCGGATAATCCGGGTGA
>CAIVVZ010000375.1 GCA_903909505.1 uncultured Desulfobacteraceae bacterium | reverse complement strand
GATTCCTACAACGGCGATTTTAATGTGATTAAAAACAATCTCAACCAATGCATTGACGGTCTTCAGGGATTAGTAGAATGCAACGATGTACTGCATCGCATGGCAGTAAATGACCACACACGAAGAGTCGAGGGAAAGTATGACGGTATCTTTGCCTCCATGGCCCAGGCCACCAACGAAGTCCGGGAAAGACTAACCGCCATTACAAAACAAATCAACGAAATCGCGCTGGGCGACACCAAAGAACTTGGTGAACTCAAGAAAATTGGCAGAAGAAGTGAACAAGATAACCTTCTGCCGGCGATTATCGGCTGTCTGGAAACCATCGATCTTCTGATCAGTGACGCGGCCATGCTTTCCAGAGCTGGTGTAGAGGGAAAACTGGGCACACGAGCCGATATAGCCAAACACCACGGGGAATACCGCAAAATCGTTCAGGGCATCAATGAAACCCTCGACGCGGTCATCGGTCCCTTGAATGTGGCGGCGGGATATGTCGAAAAAATCAGCAAGGGCGAAATCCCTACCAGGATCACCGACAGCTACAACGGCGATTTCAATACCATCAAGGATAATCTCAATCATTTACTCGATTATCTCCATGATACAGCCGGAGCCGCTAACCTTGTGGCGCAGGGAGACCTGACGGCGACAGTCAAACCGCACTCCGAAAAAGATGTGCTGGGCAACGCCTTCGCGCAGATGCTGATAAATCTGCGTCAACTGACCTCGCAGATGCATCAGGCCACGGAAAATATTACTCAGGCGAGTGTCAATATCGCTTCGGCAACAAGCGAACAGGCGGCCACCGTCACCGAACAGGCGGCATCGGTTGCCGAAACCACGGCCACAGTGGAAGAAGTCCGCCAGACAGCGGAGCAGACTTCCGAGCGCGCGCAGGTTGTCTCCGAGATGGCCACCAATACCATGGGCGTGGCCGAAAACGGTTTGAAGGCCGTGAAAAAGAGCGAAGACGGGATGTTCAGCCTCAAGGAGCAGGTACGCAACATTGCCGAAACCATTCTGGCGCTCAGCGAACAGACTCAGCAGATCGGCGAAATCATTGCCAGCGTCAATGATATTTCCGATCAGTCGCATCTGCTGGCCTTAAACGCCGCCATGGAAGCGGCGCGTGCCGGAGAAGCAGGCCGCGGATTCGCGGTGGTGGCCGGCGAGGTACGCAATCTGGCCGAACAATCGCGTCAGGCGACAGCGCAGATTAGCAGTATTTTAGGTGAAATTCAAAAGTCGGCCAATACGGCGGTTATGGTCACTGAAAAGGGCACGAAAAGCGCCGATGAGGGAGTAACACTGGCGCAGGCCACCGGCGTCGCGATCAGCGCCATCAAGGAGCACACGGAGCAGGCGGTGGCGGCGGTCCAGCAGATTGCCGCCAGTTCGCGTCAGCAGTTAACCGGCATGGATCAGATAACAAAGGCAATGGAAAATATCAACCAGGCGGCAATGCAGAGTCAGAGCGGCATGCAGCAGGCTGAACTGGGAACCCAAAAGCTCAATGACCTGGCCAAGTCACTGACCGGCATTGTGCAAAAATATAAAATTTAACCAGAAAACTCCGGCAGAGGAATATTCCGATACTGATTTTATGTAATGTAATTATTTCAAGGAGAGATTGACTAAGTAATAGAATAAATTTTTTACGAATATGACGATCCAATAATCGTCATACCGGCGCAGGCCGGTATCCAGGAATGGTTGAAAATACTGGATTCCGTGTCGCGCTTCGCTTGCACGGAATGACAGCGAGCGGACTTTTACGAGAGAACGTCAACATTAAAGTGAGGAGGGAGAAGCATGTTTAAAAATATGAAGATTTCCATGCGGCTGGGGTTGGGTTTCGGGATTGTTGCTCTTTTAATGGCAGTAATTGCCCTTCTTTCCATTTATCGCCTCGGAGCGATCGGAAATTCCGTTAATCTAATATTAAAAGACAAGTTTCCCAAAGTGATTGCAATCAGCGATGTAAAAGATCATGCCAACACTACCGCTCTTT